>DATACV010000081.1:0-1821 GCA_036258875.1 Rubrobacteraceae bacterium | reverse complement strand
GGGAGCCTCCTCGAGGACGGTCGCGTGCGTGCACGCAGCGCTTCCTCCGGGCTCAAGGCGCCCTCAGGTTATCCTGGCGTCGCTCGACACCTCCTCTATGGTCGCGAGGAATCCCCGGAGCGCGCGTGCCCGACGTTGCTCGTAGTAGGCCAAGGATCTGTGCCGCTCCAACGAGGCCACTGTCATCAGCTCGGCGGCCACGAGGGGCTTCACCTCCAACAGGGCCTCGCGCAGTGGTGCCCCCGGGTGCACCGGAATGGCGCTTATGGCGCTCGTTAGTTGCTCGCCGATCTTCCACTCCTGCGTTGGCTGTATCGGGTGCGCCCCTGTGGGTGTGCTGGCCACTATCCTTAGCCCTTTCCGGCTCAGGGCACGAGCCCTCTGGGCCCGGGTTACGGGGCGCTGGTGTGCCCGGCTTGTCCGGCCGAGGCGGGAGGCGCCAGAGGCGCCCTTCACGCGACCTCCTCGCGGCCGTCGCTTTGCCTCGAGCGGCCGGGCCTGGCGTATCCGGAGCCGCCTATGCCTGGAGATATCCTGGGCGGTATCCAACAAGGCGCTCCCGTTTGCCAGGTTCCCGGAGGGTTCGCCGCGCGTGCGGAGACCTCCCGCCGCGGCGGTCTGCGCCGGGGCCGACCGTGGGCCCTCCTGCGAGGGATGGCCTCCCTCGAGGGCCGCAAACGCATCTCCAGGGTCGAAGGTGCCGCCGGGAGCGTAGCTCCGCGCGAGCGTCTCCCGGACCCAGCGCCTTCGCGCCCGGCGCCGCGCGTAGGAGGGGCCCCACACTTCCCGGGCCACGCCCACCGCCAGGATGAGGGCAAGGAGGGAGGACATCGCCACGAGAGCCCCGCCGAGCGCCGTGCGTCCGGGGTACGACCCGGGCGAGAAGGCTTCTCCCACCGCCGTCGCGACGACGGCCGAGAAGCCGGAGCGCACGCCGCTTACCGCGGACTCTGCCGGCGAGGGCGGCGAGTCGTTCCGGGCGAGCGGGCGTATGGCGGCCACGGGAACGGCCCGACTCAGATCGGGCAGGAATGCCGGTTGGGATTGTGCATCACCGCGGGCTTGCCTCGCCCCGCGATCGGCTTCGTCCACTGCGGTCGCTGCGGTCGGGCCAGAGCCTTGGTTCGCGGCAGCCCCATCCGGTTCGGGCGCCCGCCGCTCGACCTCGGCCGGCAGCGAGAGCCTCTGCCCCGCGAGGAGCAGGTTCGGGTCGTCTCCTATCCGCTCGAGGTTGAGGGCATAGATCCGCTCGGCCCCGTCCGCGATCTGCTCAGGGGTGGCCTCGGGCCCGAGCCACCGCTCGCTTATCGACCACAGTGACTCGCCAGGGGCGACCACCACGCTCTCGGCGACGCCGGCAGTGCGGTCGGCTGATTGCGGATCGTTCGCCAGGGGGCTCGCCTGGGCGCTCGCCAGGGGGCTCGCCTGGGCGCTGGCCGCGGCGGGCGAGGCCGCCGAGACCATAGCCCACAGCACCAGTACCACCATCGTTACTATGTGCGCGTACACGCACCATCTGAGCCTCGTGATCAAGGTGTTTCCCCTTACCTAGAGGTTTCGCTATCGCCCGCACTCAGTCGAGTGTGGGGCAACACGGCTTTGGAGGCACGCCAAAGGGCATACCTCCGGTAAGGGGTTGCTTAGCCGGGGCGTTCTACCGCCGGCTGCAATGCAGAACGGGGGCGCAGCGGCTCGCAGCGCTGGCACACGAGTTTGCCGCCCTGCAGGAGGGCTACGGAGAGCACGACCAGTACGGCGAACGGCAGTTGCTGGTCACCGGAAGATGACCCCGACGCACCGAAGTAGGAAGCGCTCGCGGTC
>DATACV010000080.1:0-4534 GCA_036258875.1 Rubrobacteraceae bacterium | reverse complement strand
GTGCGCGGCGAGCGCGTAGTAATACGGGAGGCAGTCTTCGTGGGCCTCCCACAGCGTCTCGGGCAGCTCCGGGTCGCGGCGCTCGGCGCGCTCGATGCCGGTGCTCTGCTGCGCCGCCTCGTGCCAGCCCTCCCAGCTCTTCCAGTTTTCTACCTCGCCCGGTTCCCAAGAGAGGGCTTCGGGTTTGAAGGGTATGCCCACGCGTTCGCAGTACGCCGAGAGTATGCCGACCGGGTACTCGGAGAAGGTCATGGCGTCCACGACCACCGGGTCCTCTCCGGCCTCCTCCGCGTACCTGAAAGCCCAGTAGATCTGCTCGTATCCCGTCTCCTCCAGCGTGAAGTCCGGCCACATCTTGTACAGGGAAGAGAGGACGTACTTGGGATCGCGGATGATGAAGGTGTTGGTGAACCTGCGGATGAACTCCGGGCCCATCACGCCCTTGGCCTGGTACGGCATGTCCTTGAGAAATAGCCGCTTCTCCCTGGGCTTGAAGACCTCCGCCAGGACGTCCTCGTAGCTGCTCCCGGGCTTCGGCGCCTCGTCGGCGTAGCGGTCGCTGAGCCTGTCCTCCCCGTAGTAGTAGGCGGCGGAGAAGGGCTCGTGCAGGACTTCCAGGTCGTCGCGCTCGACGAAGACGCGCTCGAAGGCGGTCGAGAGGGAGCGGGGCACCGCCCACAGGGCTATGGGTTTGGGATCCGTCATCGTGTCCTTCCGCCGATGGAGGGTCGTGTCTCCCTACAGGTCCGCCCTCGCCTCCCAGTCGTACATGATCTTGCGGCGCGTCTCTCGAAAGTTCATCACTTCCAGCCTCAGCCCGTCTGGATCGGAGAGAAAGGTCGCGTAGTAGTCCGGGGCGTACTCCGGGTAGTAGCGGGGTTGCGTCGCTTCCACGCCCGCCGCGCGAAGCTCTCCGAACGCCCGGTCCACCGCCGCTTCGTCTACTACCCTGAAGCAGAGATGGTGCAGCCCCGGCGCGTACGGGTCGTGGTCAGCGGTCCCCTCCCTCGCGGGTCTCAGCGAGTACGCGATGTGGCGGTTGTAGTAGTGGAGGTGCGGGTCTCCGCCGATGGGCGCGGCTCGCTTGCGAAATCCGAGCACTCCCATGACCTGGTCGTAGAACTCTTCAGAGATTTCGAGGTCCCGGACCGCCACGTAGACGTGGTCGATCCCTATCACCTCTACCGCCACGTTCTCTTGCCTCAACCCGAGATCAGGGCCTTCAGCCTCTCCTGTACGGCCTCTATGGGTATTCGCTCCTGCTCCATGGTGTCCCGATCACGGATGGTGACCTTCTTGTCGTCCATCGTGTCGAAGTCCACCGTCACGCAGAAGGGCGTCCCGGCCTCGTCCTGGCGCCTGTAGCGGCGGCCGATGGAGCCCGAGTCGTCGTAGAACAGGCGGTAGTCGCCCTTGAGGTCGTCGTAGAGCCGCTTGGCCACCGTCGAGACGGGCTCCTTCTTACTGAGAGGGAAGACGGCGGCTTTGACGGGGGCGATGCGCGGGTGGAGCTTGAGGACGGTGCGCTCCTCGCCGCGCACTACTTCTTCTGTATAGGCGTCAACGAGGAAGGCGAGCATGATCCTGTCCGCCCCCACCGCCGGCTCGACGACGTAGGGGACGTAGCTCTCGCCTGTCGCCTGGTCGAAGTACGAGAGGTTCTCGCCCGAGTACTCCTGGTGCTTTCTGAGGTCGTAGTCGGTGCGGTTGGCTATCCCCTCCAGCTCCGACCACCCGCCGAACGGGAAGTCGTACTCGATATCCACGCCGCGGGTCGCGTAGTGGGCCCGCTCGTCGTCAGTCTGCTCGCGTCTGCGCAAATTTCCCTCTCTCATGCCGAGCCTCAGGTACCAGTCGAAGCGCTCCTCGATCCAGTACTCGTGCCACTCCGCGTCGGTGCCAGGCTTCACGAAGAACTCCATCTCCATCTGCTCGAACTCGCGCGTGCGGAAGATGAAGTTGCCGGGCGTGATCTCGTTCCGGAAAGACTTCCCGATCTGGGCTATCCCGAACGGCACCTTCACGCGGCTGGTCTGCAAGACGTTCTTGAAGTTGACGAAGATCCCCTGCGCCGTCTCGGGCCTCAGGTAGGCGACGTTCTCGGGGCTCTTGACGGGCCCGGTGTAGGTCTCGAACATCAGGTTGAAGGGCCTCACCGGGGCGAAGTCCCTCCCGCCGTCCACGGGGTCCTTGACCCTGTCGTCGGTCTGGATGATCTCCGTCAGTTTCTCAGGGGGTAACCCCTCGACGTCATCTCCGGTGGCGTTCTCTATGAGGTGGTCTGCCCGATAGCGCCGGCCCGAGGTGCGGCTCTCGACGAGCATGTCGTTGAAGCCGGCGACGTGCCCTGAGGCCTCCCACACTCTGGGGTGCATGATGATGGCGGCGTCTATGCCGACGACGTCGTCGCGCGTGTGGACGACGCTGCGCCACCACTCCTCCTTGATGTTGCGCTTCATCTCGACGCCCAGAGGTCCGTAGTCGTAGGAGGAGCGGATGCCGCCGTAGATCTCGGAGCTCTGGTAGACGAAGCCCCGGCGCTTGCAGAACGCGACTATCTTCTCCATCTCGACCGTCTGCGACAAGAAAATCCTCCGGGCTTCCTTAGGAACATTACGTCGTGGAACGCTAAGAGTATAGCTCAGGTAGAGCCCTCAGTTGAACGGGCGCCCGGACCTCTAAGATATAATGCTCACTATGGAGACGCTTATCTGGGTAAGCTTAGGTGTGGGTCTCGCCTCGGTTGCGGGGGTAAGGGCATTTTTGCCGCTCGCGCTGGTCGCGCTCTTTTGGCAGCTCAATCTTTTGGGGCCGCCCGAGATCCTGGATCTCCCTAACGGGTGGATCGTTGTCGGGGTGCTCGCAGCCCTCGCCGTGCTAGAGATCGCACTGGATAAGGTCCGAGCGTTAGACCCGGCCTTCGGCTACGTCATGATCCCGATCAGGATCGCGGCGGGCGCGGTGCTGTTCGCCGTGGCGCTCGAACCCGGGGCGGTGGTGGATGCTGGCGCCGCGCCAGGGTTAGGTGCCGGTGGGGTGATCGCGGGTGTGGTGGCTATGCTCAAGGTTACCTTGCGGCCCTCCTCGAAGACCCAGGCAGCGGGGGTTTCGACGGCTTTCCTGAGCGCCTTGGAGGATGGGGTGGCGTTGGTGGGCTGCGTTTTGGCCTTGTTGGTGCCGTGGTTACCCCTCGCGACGCTATTGCCGGTCGTTCTCGTGGCGTTTCTGCTGTTCTTTTACTACCGGGTGAGGAGGAGGCGGGGGCGGAAGTTCGGGGGTCTGCGGATTCTCGGCGACTAGGGGCCTGTACGCGCCTCTGGGGGTGCTATGGAAGAGCAAGAGATCACCGTAGTCAGGGCGGACCGGCAGACTCCGTTCTCCCGGGGCATCCTGGCGCAGACCCTCGCCCAGGCGGGGGCCAGGCCGGAACTGGCGCACCAGATAGCGAGCGAGGTCCGGGCGGAGCTTCTGGCCGAGGAGCGCTACACGGTCGAGGAGGAGGAGGTCCTCGCCCGGGTGCGCGACAAGCTGGTCAAAAAGGACGCCATAGTCGTGGGCAGGCTGGACAAGTGGCGAATCCTGCGCGAGTCGTCCGAGCCCATCGTGGTGCTCATCGGCGGGGCGACCGGGGTAGGAACGAGCACGCTCGCCGCCGACGTCGCCAGGCGCCTCAACATCCAGAGCGTCATAGGAACGGACTCGATACGGGAGGTCTTGAGACGCGCTATCAGCCCTGACCTCCTTCCCATACTTCACAAGAGCTCCTACGAGATAAAGCGCGAGGACGTCCGGGTGCCGGTCGAGGAGGAGCCGGTTCTTTTCGGCTTCAGGGAGCAGGCCTCGCGGGTCGCCGTCGGGGTCGAGGCGATCGTGGACCGGGGCCTGAAGGAGGGGACGAACCTGGTCATAGAGGGGGTCCACCTGGTGCCGGAGGTCATCCTCGGGCGCTACCGGGACCACCCGAATGTCTGCCCGATGGTGGTCTACCTCTCCGACGAGCACGTGCACCGCTCGCGCTTCTACATCCGCGCCCTTGGCACGGCGATGCGCCGCCCCGCAGAGGAGTACATCGCCTACTTCAAGGAGATACGCCAGATCCACGACTACATAGTCGAGAGCGCCGGCCGCACGGGCGTGCAGAGGGTGGAGAACCTCTCCATAGAGAACACCTCAGACGCGGCGGTCGAGATCGTGACGAACAGGGTCTCGGGTATCGCCGAGCGGGCCGGCCGCCGCTCGGCGTCTTTCTTGCTCGACGCCGCCACGCCCCGGCACGGGGTCCCCATAACGCCTGCGAAAAGCGGATAGAATGAGCGAGGAAGCTCCGAGGAGGCAGAGAGAGGTGCTGGACAGGCAACGGCTGAGAACCTTCTTGCTCGGCGGGGCGGCGGGTATCATCGCCGGCATACTCCTCGCCCCCCGCAGCGGTAGGGAGCTGCGGGGTTCGATCAGGGAGCGCGCCGGGGAGGCTCGCGAGAGGAGCCGCGAATCTCTCTTCGAGGCCCAGGAGCGGATGCAGGAGCGCCTCTCCGAG
>DATACV010000079.1:0-10689 GCA_036258875.1 Rubrobacteraceae bacterium | reverse complement strand
GTCGAGACGGGGACGTTGCGCGAGATCTTCTACAACCCGCAGATGCCCTACACGTGGGGGCTTCTGTCCTCCATTCCGCTCCCCACGGCGGACCGCTCGCAGGAGCTGATCCCGATACCCGGTTCTCCTCCCGACATGCTCGACCCGCCGAAAGGGTGTCCCTTCACGCCCCGCTGCCCGTACGCTATGCGCATCTGTGCTGAGGAGATGCCCGAGTACACCACCTTCTCCTCCGAGCACAAAGCGGCCTGCTGGCTGCACCACCCGTTGGCCCCCGACGTGGAGCCGCCCGTCAAGGTGGGAAATAAGCGGTGAGCGAGCTCGAAGCAAACAGGGGCGCGAAAAACGGGACGCTGCTCCAGATAAAGGACCTAAAAAAGCACTTCCGGATAGCCCGGGGGGCGGCCCTAAAGGCCGTGGACGGGATCTCGCTCGACATAAATAAGGGCGAGACCGTGGGCCTCGTGGGCGAGTCGGGGTGCGGCAAGACCACGGCCGGTAGGGTCCTGGTGAGGCTCTACGAACCCTCCGATGGCGAGGTGATTTTGGAGGGCAAAAACGTCCACGAGGCACAGGGCGAGGAAGCCAAGCTCCTGAACCGCAAGATGCAGATGATCTTCCAGGACCCCCAGGCCTCCCTAAACCCGCGCATGGTCGTTGGCGACATCGTGGCCGAGGGACTGGACATCCACGGCCTTGTGGACGGCAGGAAGGAGCGCCTGGACCGGGTGCACGAGCTGCTCGAGGTCGTGGGGCTGAACAGGGAGCACGCCAACCGCTACCCGCACGAGTTCTCCGGCGGTCAGCGCCAGAGGATCGGGGTCGCCAGAGCGCTAGCCGTCGACCCGGAGTTCATAGTCGCCGACGAGCCCGTATCGGCCCTGGACGTCTCGATCCAGGCTCAGGTCATAAACCTGATGCGGCGCCTTCAGGAGGAGAGGCACCTCACTTACCTGTTCATCTCCCACGACCTCTCGGTGGTCAAGTACATCTCGGACCGCGTAGGGGTGATGTACCTCGGCGTCCTCGTGGAGCTCGCCTCCAGCGACGAGCTCTACAACAACCCGCTGCACCCCTACACCCAGGCCCTGCTCTCCGCGGTCCCGGTCCCCGACCCGGACGTCGAGCAGGAACGCGAGCGCATCGTCCTCGAGGGCGACGTGCCGAGCCCCGTGAATCCGCCCTCGGGGTGCCGTTTCCGCACCCGCTGTCCCTACGCGACCGAGGCCTGCGGCCACGAGGACCCCGTGTGGCGTGACGTGGGCAACGACCACTGGGTGCTCGCCTGCCACTGCATCCACTGAAGGGACGGTTCACGTAATGGCGGTCCGCGAACCGCCACCGCGCGAGGAGCGGAGGAGACCATGGTGGCACATCGCACTTTCACCACCAGGCCGGAGTTGGCGGGCACGTACGGCATGGTGGCTTCCACGCACTGGCTCGCCTCCGCGGCGGGAATGGCGGTGCTGGAAGCCGGAGGCAACGCCTTCGACGCGGCGGTAGCCGCCGGGCTCACCCTCCAGGTAGTGGAGCCCCACCTCAACGGTCCCGGCGGGGAGGTGCCGGTACTGGCGTACCGGGCCGGCCGGGACGAGACGCTGGTGATCGCCGGCCAGGGACCGGCGCCCGCCGCGGCGAGCATCGCGCGCTTCAGGGAGCTCGGGCTCGACCTCGTGCCCGGTACCGGGCTGCTGCCCGCCTGCGTGCCCGGAGCGTTCGACGCGTGGATGGTCCTGCTCGGCGAGTTCGGCACGCTGCGGCTCGCGGAGGTGATGGGGTATGCGATCGGCTACGCCGAGCACGGCTATCCGCTCGTACCCCAGATCAGCGAGACGATCCGCGGTGTCGAGGGCGTGTTCCGGGAGGAGTGGACCTCCTCGGCGCGGGTCTATCTCGGGGACGGCGTACCGGCACCCGGCACCCGGTTCGCCAACCCCGACCTCGCCAGGACCTACCGCCGCATCGTCGAGGAGGCCGAGGCGCGTACCGGCGACCGCGACGGTCAGATCCAGGCCGCCAGGGATGCTTTCTACAGGGGATTCGTCGCCGAGACTGTCGAGGGGTGGGTGTCCACTACGCCGGTCATGGACAGCTCGGGGCGTCGCCACCGCGGGTTGCTCTCGGGCGACGACCTCGCCGGCTACCGGGCGAAGTTGGAGCAACCGGCGACGCTGGACTACCACGGTCACACCGTCTGCAAGGCAGGCCCGTGGAGCCAGGGGCCGGTGTTCCTGCAGCAGCTCGCGTTGCTCGCCGGTTTCGACATCCCCTCTATGGGCCACAACACCCCCGACTTCGTCCACACCGTGGTGGAGTGCGCCAAGCTCGCCTTCGCCGACCGGGAAGCCTACTATGGCGACCCCGACCTCGTCGACGTGCCGTTGCCCGAGCTGCTCGACCCGGCCTACGCGGGGGCGCGCCGGGCCCTTATCGGGGAGGAGGCCTCCCGCGAGCTGCGCCCCGGCGCGGTCGGCCCGGGTTCCCCCCGCCTTCCTCCCGTACCCGCGGCCGGCGCGCTCGCGAGCTGGTCCGCCGGGGCGGGCGAGCCGACGGTGCCACGCGACGATGGGGGCGGCGGGGACACCTGTCACGTGGACGTGGTGGACCGCCACGGGAACATGGTCTCGGCCACCCCGAGCGGCGGGTGGTTGCAGAGCTCCCCGGTGGTCCCCGGGCTCGGCTTCTCATTAGGCACCCGCGCGCAGATGTTCTGGCTGACCGAGGGGTTGCCCAACTCACTTGCGGGCGGGAAGAAGCCTCGCACCACCCTGAGCCCTTCGCTCGCGCTGCGCGACGGCGAGCCCTACGTGGCCTTCGGCACCCCGGGCGGGGACCAGCAGGACCAGTGGTCGCTTAACTTCTTCCTGGCGCATGTGCACTTCGGCCTCGACCTGCAAGAGGCCATAGACGCACCGAATTTCCACACGGAGCACTTCCCGAGCTCTTTCTACCCGCGTGCCTCGGCGCCCGGCCGGGTGGTGACCGAGGCCCGGATGGATCCCGCGGTCGTCGCGGCGCTGCGCGCGCGCGGCCACGAGGTGGCCGTCGTAGACGGCTGGTCGCTGGGACGGCTCTCCGCGGTGAGCCAGGACCGCGAGCACGGATTGCTCCGGGCGGCCGCTAACCCGAGAGGCATGCAGGGCTACGCTGCCGGCCGGTAGGACGCGTCTTTAGGCCAGGCTCGCGTTCCTGGTCGGTATCCACCAGGGTTGACCGGCGCGCTGCATGCTGCTACTTTTCTCACACGGGGAAAGGCGACTAGAAAGGTCGGATTACCAATCAGGGGGGTGTCGGTGCGATGACCCGGCTTACTCGCGTAAGCGCGGTAGTGTCCTTGGTGGCCGTTTTGCTTGCCGTGGTGGGATGCGGCGGCGGTGGCGGGGGAGCACCGCAGTCCAACACGCCGCCGAACACCCTGATCGTGGCGCTGGAGGCGGAGCCGCCGGAGCTGGACCCCAACCTCTCGAGCGCCTACGTCGACCGGCAGGTGATGGCGAGCATCTACGACAAGCTCGTCGACATAAACCAGGAAGGCGAGATCGTGCCCGTTCTCGCCAGTAGCTACGAGGTCTCCGACGACGAGACCGTCTACACCTTCGAGCTCAGGGAGGACGTCGAGTTCCACGACGGGACCCCGTTCAACGCCGAGGCCGTCAAGTTCAACCTCGAGCGCTACCAGGATGAGGACTCCGTACGGAGCACCGAGGTGGAGCCCATCGAGTCTGTCGAGGTCGTGGACGAGTACACGGTGCGGGTGACCCTGAGCGAGCCGTTCGCCCCGTTCCTCGCCGTGCTGACGGACCGCGCGGGGATCATGGCCTCCCCGAAGGCCATAGAGGAGAACAACGGCCGCATCTCCAAGAACCCGGTAGGCACGGGCCCCTTCGAGTTCGTCGAGCGGGTCAGGGGCGATCACATCACCGTCAAGAAGAACGAGAACTACTGGAGAGACGGGTTGCCCAAGATCGACAATATAGAGTACCGGGGAATAGACGACGAGAACGTCCAGTACCAGAACCTGCAGAGCGGCGAGCTCGATTTGATAGACTCAATCCCCTACGTCGAGTTCAGGGAGCTGCAGGAGAGCGGCGATTACCGGGTCTCCATGGAGCCCGGGCTCGGCTACCAGGGGATATGGCTCAACGTCACGCAACCGCCGTTCGACAACAAGCAGCTGCGCCAGGCCGTCTACCGGCTCGTGGACCGCGAGGCCATAGTCAAGGCGGTCCTGCGTAACGTCGGCGGCACGCCGGCCAACTCGCCCTTCAGCAAGGCGTCGTGGGCCTACAGCGAAGAGAGCGACGCCTACCCGCCGCGCAGCGTCGAGGAGGCGAAGGCCCTGCTCGAGGAGGCGGGCGAGCCCGACGGCTTCTCCTTCACCCTTAAGCTCGACCCCTCGCCCGGCAGCCAGCAGATCGGGCAGATCATCCAGAACAGCCTCAAGCCGGCGGGCATCGACGTCAAGCTGGAGCAGCTCGAGTTCGGGGCGTTGCTCGACGACTCCACGAACGGCAACTTCGAGGCGCTGTTCCTCGGCTGGAGCGGGCGCATAGACCCCGACCTCAACATCTACGACTTCACGGTCACGGACGGCGACTTCAACGACTCCGGCTACAGCAACCCGGAGGTGGACCGGCTCCTCAACGAGGCGCGTACCACCAGCGACCAGGAGAGGCGCAAGGAGCTCTACACCCAGGTGATGGAGATCCTGCACGAGGACGTGCCCTACGTCTACCTCTACCACAACAACTCGACCACGGACTTCGCCATGCAGCCCACCGTCCAGGGCTTCGAGCCCTACCCCGACGGCATCCTGAGGCTCGCGGGTGTGAGCAAGCAGCAACAGGAGTAGGAGCGGAGAGCGGGGGTTCACGGGCGTGGCGTTCCTGATCCGTCGTCTGCTGCTTACGCTGCCGATCCTGTTCATCGTCAGCGTGGTGTGCTGGTCGCTGATAAACCTCATACCCGGCGACCCCGCCACGGTGATCCTTGGCCCCGAGGCCTCGGAGCAGGCCAAGGACCAGATGCGAGAGCGGCTCGGCCTCAACGACCCGCTCGTAGTCCAGTACGTGGACTGGCTGGGCAACGTTCTGCGCGGGGACCTCGGCGAGTCCTTGCGCGACGGGACGCCGGTCTCGCAGCTGATCCTGCAGCGCCTGCCGGTCACGTTGGAGCTCGCCCTGGGTACCTTCCTCGTGAGCCTCACGATAGCGGTAGTGGCCGGCATCCTCTCCGCGAGCAACCGGGGGACCTGGATAGACTATCTGAGCACGGGGTTCGCGCTCGGGGGGATCTCGATCCCGCACTTCTGGCTCGGGATGATGTTCATCATCATCTTCGCCGTGAATCTCGGATGGCTCCCGGCCTCCGGCTACGAGCCGTTCTTCCAGAACCCGGCGGCCAACATCGCGGCCATGATCTTGCCAGTCCTCGCCACGGGCCTGAGGGAGTCGGCGGAGCTGACGCGGATGCTCCGCAGCAGCCTGCTCGAGGAGCTCGGATCCGACTACGTGAGGACCGCCTTCTCCAAAGGACTCTCCAGGCGCGTGGTAGTGATCAAGCACGCCGTCAGGAACGCGCTCATCCCCTTCGTCACCGCCAGCGGGCTGCAGATCGCGGGTCTCCTGGGCGGGCTCGTCGTCACCGAGCAGGTCTTCCAGCTCCCTGGGGTCGGGCGCCTGATCGTGGAGTCCATCGAGGAGAGGGACTTCACGGTCGTGCAGGGCGCGGTGCTCACGGTGACCGCCATAGTGGTGCTCATAAACGTGCTGGTGGACATGCTCTACGCCGTGATAGACCCCCGCATCGCCCTGAGCAAGGAGTAGCCTTGAGCGAGACGGTAGCCGGCGAAGAAACAACGCAGGCCGTCCAGCCGCGAGGGAGACGGTGGGCCACCCTCTGGCGGCGTTTCAGGCGCAACAAGCTCGCCGTCGTGGGGCTCATCATAGTCGCGATAATGGTCCTCACCGCGCTCTTCGCGCCGCTCATAGCGCCTTCCGACCCGCAGGCCCAGGACTACGCGCTGACCCTCCAGCCGCCGGGCGAGGGCGGGCTGATGGGCACCGACTCTTTGGGTAGCGACGTCTTCTCCCGCGTCGTCTACGGGGCGAGGATCTCGCTCCAGGCGTCCCTGATCTCCGTCGGCATCGCGATGGGTATAGGGGTGCCCTTGGGGCTGATAAGCGGGTACTTCAGGGGCTTCTGGGACGAGTGGGTCCTGATGCGCATCGTGGACAGCATCCAGGCCTTCCCGTTCCTGATCCTGGCGCTCGTCATAGCTGCGGTCCTCGGCGGGGGCCTGGGTTTCGCCATGATAGCCATCGGCATAGCCTTCATACCGAACTTCGTCCGGATAACGCGCGCCCAGGTCCTCACCGTCCGCGGCCTCGACTACGTGGAGGCGGCCAGGGCGGTGGGCGCCACCGACGCGAGGATAATGATCCGGCACGTCCTGCCGAACTCCCTGCCGCCGCTCCTGGTCCAGACGACGCTCGCGATGGGCTACGCGATAATCGCCGAGGCTACCCTCTCCTACCTGGGCCTCGGGGCCGAGCCCGGGGAGCCGAGTTGGGGCTCGATGCTCTTCCAGGCCCAGTCCTACCTCACCTCGGCCTGGTGGATGGCATTCTTCCCGGGGATGGCGATCTTCTTCGCGGTCCTCGGCTTCAACCTCCTCGGTGACGGCGTCCGCGAGGCCCTCGACCCCCGTACCTATGATTAGAGAGGGCCGCCCTTGAGAGTCGTCGCGACCTTCTCCATAGTCGGCTTCGACCCCGAGACGGGATCTCTAGGCGTCGCCGTCCAGTCGAAGTTCCTCGCGGTCGGCGCGATAGTGCCCTGGGCGCGCGCGGGGGTGGGCGCGGTGGCGACGCAGGCGATGGCGAACTTCAGCTACGGGCCCCGCGGCCTCGAGCTGCTGGGGCGGGGCGAGACCGCCCGTGAGACGGTAGAAGCCCTGATCTCCTCCGACGACGAGCGCGAGCACCGGCAGGTAGGCGTCGTCGACGCCGCGGGAAGGGCGGCGTCCTTCACCGGGAGCGAGTGCTTCGCGTGGGCCGGGGGCATCACCGGCGAGTACTACGCGGCCCAGGGCAACATCCTAGTCGGACGGGAGACCGTCGAGGCGCTGGCCAGGACCTTCGAGAACACGCCAGGCGAGCTTGCCGGGCGGCTCCTGGCGGCTCTGGACGCCGGGCAGAGGGCGGGGGGTGACTCGCGCGGCAAGCAGTCGGCGGCGCTGCTCGTCGTGAGGGAGCGCGGCGGGTACGGCGGCGACAACGACAGGGTAGTGGACCTCCGCGTCGACGACCATCCGGAGCCGATAAGGGAGCTGATCCGGCTGCGCAGCCTCCACGCCCTCTACTTCGGGGAGACGAGACCGGAGGACGTCGTCGCGGTGGACGGAGGGGTCAGGAGGGACGTGGAGACTTCCCTGCAACGCTGGGGATACCTCGACGGGAGCGCCGACGACGAATCCCTGCTCGACGCTCTGAGCGCCTTCATCCGCACCGAGAACTTCGAGGAGCGCGAGCAGGAGCGAGGGTACCTCGACCGCGCCGTGCTCGAGTTCATGAGGGAGAAGCGTTGACCGCGTTGGCTGGCCCGAGTCGTGGAGGTGCTGTAGTCTACGCCCCAGGAGGAGAGGTCGGGAACGCGGTGGAGGTCATCGGGTAGCTGTGGCGATGCTGGAGGTCAACAACCTCAAGACACACTTCAGGACCCAGGATGGTGTCGTAAAGGCAGTGGATGGGGTGTCGTTCACCCTTGACCCCGGGGAGACGCTGGGGATCGTGGGCGAGTCGGGGAGCGGCAAGAGCGTCACCTCGCTCTCCATCATGCAGCTGAACCCCAGGCCCCCTGTCGAGTACCCGGAGGGGGAGATCCTCTTCGAGGGCCAGGACCTCCTGAAGGTCTCCGACAACCGCATGCAGGAGATCCGGGGCAACGACATCGCGATGATCTTCCAGGACCCCATGACGAGCCTGAACCCGGTCTTCACAGTGGGGAACCAGATCCGGGAGGCCATCCGTATCCACCAGAACGTCTCCAAGAGCGAGGCCCAGGAGATGACGGTGCAGGTGTTGCGAGACGTCGGCATCGCCAACCCCGAGCGCAGGGCTAAGGAGTACCCGCACCAGTTCTCCGGCGGGATGCGCCAGCGCGCCATGATCGCGATGGCGCTCTCGTGCAACCCGAAGGTCCTGATCGCGGACGAGCCCACCACGGCGCTCGACGTCACCATCCAGGCCCAGATCCTGGAGCTCATGGTGGACCTGCAGGATAAGTACGGCACCGCCATCATCATGATCTCCCACGACCTCGGCGTCGTCGCCCAGCTCGCGGACAAGGTGATGGTCATGTACGCCGGGCGCGCGGTGGAGCAGGGCACCACGGACGAGGTCTTCTACGACCCGCTGATGCCCTACTCGTGGTCCCTGCTCCGGTCGTTGCCGCGCCTGGACACGGCGGGCGAGGTGAGGCTGTTGCCGATCCGGGGCACGCCTCCCAGCCTGATCTTCCTTCCCAGAGGCTGCAACTTCAACCCCCGCTGCCCCTTCGTCAAAGACGAGTGCCGCGAGGTGGACCCAGACCTGGAGGAGAAGAAGCCGGGGCACACCGCGGCGTGCATACTCTCGGTCGAGGAGATCGAGGAGTCCAAGCACCGCGTGGACGAGGAGCTGGGCGTGGAAGGGAGCGCGAGCGCTTGAGCGAGGACGCGAACGGGGCACCGGCCGGCAACCCGGGCGACTACCTGCTGGAGACGAGAAACCTGAAGATGCACTTCCCTATAAAGGCGGGCGTCCTCAGGCACACCGTCGGGCACGTCAAGGCCGTGGACGGCGTGGACCTCCAGATCAAGCGCGGCGAGACTTTGGGCCTCGTTGGGGAGTCCGGGTGCGGCAAGAGCACGCTGGCGCGCCTGATCCTGCGCCTTCTCGAGCCGACGGAGGGCGAGGTCATCTTCGAGGGGGAGAACATCCTGGAGTACGACCGCAGGCGGATGCTCGCCGTGCGGCGCAACATGCAGATAGTCTTCCAGGACCCCTACGCCAGCCTCAACCCGCGCATGACGGTCGGCGGCATCGTCGGCGAGCCCTTGAAGACGCACGGCATAGAGGGAGACCGCAAGAAGCGGGTGCAGGAGCTGCTCGAGGTTGTTGGCCTGAGCCCCGAGCACTACAATCGCTACCCGCACGAGTTCTCCGGCGGACAACGGCAGCGGATCGGGGTGGCGCGGGCCATCGCTCTGAACCCCAGGCTCATCATCTGCGACGAGCCGGTGAGCGCCCTGGACGTCTCGATCCAGGCCCAGGTCATAAACCTCCTCCAGGACCTGCAGAAGGAGTTCGACCTCACCTACGTCTTCATAGCCCACGACCTCTCGGTGGTCAAGCACATCTGCGACAGGGTAGCGGTGATGTACCTCGGCAAGATCGTCGAGATCACGGACCGCAGGCGGCTCTACGGCTCCCCGCGCCACCCCTACACGACCTCGCTTCTCTCGGCCATCCCCATCCCCGACCCCGAGAAGGAGCGGCAGCGCAGCCGCATAGTGCTCGCGGGCGACGTCCCTTCCCCAGCGAACCCGCCTCAGGGATGCTCCTTCCACACCCGCTGCCCGCGCGCTCAGGCGTACTGCGTGCAGCACGAGCCAGGCCTTATACCGCAAGACGTTACGGCCGAAGGCGAGGCCGAAGGTGAAGCCGAAAACGGAACCAGCGCCCACCGCGCCGCCTGCTTCTTCCCGGTCGAGGAGGGCCAACCCATAGACGACCCGGCCACGTCCACGCCCTACAGGGTGGGCGAGTAGGCCACTACGCTCCCTTCGGGAGCTTGTCAGGCTAGTCGTCTGTGGCCGCGGCCCACCACGCCATCCGGAACGGCGGCGCGAGACGCATCGGGTATAGGCCCCAGGCGGCAAGAAGCTGAGAGCGAGGGCTGGCGGAGCCGGCCCGAAGCGGGCTGAGAGCGGAAGCCGAAGGCTGAAGCGTGCTGACGAGCGGAGGCGAAGCCGGAGCGTGCTAACATCTCGGCGTGTGGAAGAGCACCGCAAAGAGAAGCGACCAGCGTCGCGCCGTCACGTGTGTACTCATGGTGGTGGCGCTGCTCTTGGCGACCGCGCTGGGAGCCTACACCTACGGCCGGTCTCAGAGCCCGGCGGTCCTCGAGGAGCAGGACCGCGAGAGCCTCACGCTGTACGCCGAGGCCCTGGACACCGTCCGGGAGGACTACGTTGACCAGGAGGCCATAGACTCCAGGAAGCAGACCTACGGCGCCATCGAGGGGATGCTCGACACCCTAGGGGACGAGGGGCACACGCGCTTTCTCACCCCCGAGGAGCGCGAGCAGAACCGGGAGGGTCTCTCCGGAACGTACGTCGGGATCGGGATCCAGCTCGAAGAAGAGGCAGGCGAGGTCGTCGTCGCAGCCCCCATAGAGGGGTCTCCTGCCCAGCGGGCGGGGATCGAGGCCGGCGACGTGGTGGTCGCCGTGGACGGGGAGAGCGTGCGCGGCGAGGAGGTTACTCAGGTGGCCGAGAAGGTCAAGGGGCCGGAGGGCACGCGGGTCGAGCTCACCGTGTTGCGCGGCGGCGAAGAGCGCGAGTTCGACCTGGAGCGGGCCGAGATCGAATCCCCCGTCGCCTCTTGGACCATGATCCCCTCGAGCGACGTGGCGTTCGTGCGCCTC
>DATACV010000078.1:0-7794 GCA_036258875.1 Rubrobacteraceae bacterium | reverse complement strand
GCCTCGACGATCGCCTCGTTGGCCTGCTCCCTGGGGTCCGTCCCGAGGACCCCCGAGCACCCCCCGAGGAGGAGCGCGGAGATAGAGATCACAACGATCAGCGCGCTACGGTTTATCATGTGTGCCATGAGCGAGGAAAGTTTACCCCCTTTCGCGGCGGTCGCGCTGCGCTCCTTCCCGGGGACCCTGAGGCGCGCGTTCGCGAGGCTCTTCGGCCGCCGGCGCCGCGTCGGGGAGACCACCCGCCCGGAAGACCCCGCGCTGCGCTCGCGGGCGGCCTCCGCCATCCGCGAGTACACGAGCGCGCACGCCACGCTCTTCGAGCGGGCCGAGCGCCTGAGGACGAAGGCCGAGCGTCTTGAGGTAGCCGGGACGCCGAGCGAGAGCGCCCGCAACCGTGCGGAGCGGGCGCGCAGGGAGGTCGAGGCGGGCCTCGCCGCCCTCCGCGCCTCCTTCGCGGCCTCGACGGGCGGAAGCGAGGGTCGGCGCGCCTTCGACCGGGAGGTCGCGCTCAGGTACCCGGCCTTGCGGCCCTCCGGCGAAGACGCCTGAGGCAGGCGCGAGCCTACTCGCCGGAGGTCACTGAGCGGTAGGCGTCCCCGGCGAACTTCCGGGCCTGCGGGCCGGTGCGCGGGCTCAGGAACAGGAAGCCCACGGCGGCTACGAGGAGCAGGAGGAACAGCCGCCGGCCACCGCCACCGCCACGGACCCGCTCCCCGCGCACCCGCTTGCTGCCCTCCTGGGCGGCCTCCGCCGCCGCCTCGACCTGTTTGCGGAGCTTGTCGTCGTCCCACAGCCTGGTGAGGATGTCGGAGGGGTCCTCGTCGGAGAGCTCGTCGATTATGTTCCGGGCAGACTCGATAAAGACGCGGATGTTGTCCCTGAGGTCGTCGTCGTAGAGCAGGCGCTCGATGATGGGCCTGGCCCCAGCGTAGGCGGTCGCCAGCGCCGCCATCGGGACAAGCGGCGTGGACTGTGCCTGCTCCTTCAACCTCTCTGCCCGGCTCTTTCTGCCAAACACCGCAAAACCTCCTGTCGTGTGCCCTGTCGTCGGATCTCTACATCATACCCGACTTGGCAGGGCTTCTACCCTCCGAGCGGCGCCAGCCTGACCCGTAGCGCCTCCCCGTCAACCTTGAGGGTCTCGCCGTCCGGGGCGCCGTCGTGGAGATCCAGCTCCCGGGCGAGCACCTCGGCCTTGAAGTACTCGCCCCAGCGTCCCTCGAGCAACCCCGCGACGCGCGGGCTCCCGGAGAGGCCCACCCTTACGCCCTCCTCTATCTCGAGGCCCTTCTCGCGTCTGAGGTTCTGCACCTTGTGGACCAGCTCCCGCACGAGCCCCTCGTCAAGGAGCTCGTCGTCGAGCCGCGTGCTCAGGGCCACCGAGAGGTCGCCCTCGCGCGCGAGGGCGTAGCCCTCCCTCTCGGTGGGCTCGACGAGCAGCTCGTCGGGGGAGAGCGATACCTCCTGCCCCTCCACCGTCACCGTCACCGGCTCCCCGGCCGCGGCCCTCGCGCCGACCTCGGGCGGCGCCTGCGCCAGCGCCTCCCTTATGGCGGGCACCAGGCGGCCGTGCCTGGGCCCGACGACGCCGAGGTTGGGCTTCAGGTCGTAGGCGACCACGTCCTCCGGCTCGCCGAAGCGCAGCTGCTTGACGTTCAGCTCGTCCACGACGACGTCCTCGAGGCTCTCGACCCCGGTGCGGAAGCCCGCGTCCTCGCCGGCCGGCACGACCACGACCTCCCGCAGGGGCTGGCGGGTCTTTATGGCGGCGGCGTTGCGCGCAGCCCGGCCGAGGCCAACCACCCGCCTCGCGGCGGCCATGCGAGCCGAGAGATCGCCGTCGATCAGGTCCTCCCTCGTCTCTGGCCAGTCGGCGAGGTGCACGCTCTCGGGCGCCCCTTCCTCGACGTTCACGGCGAGGTTCTGGTAGAGCGATTCGGCGACGAACGGGGTGAAGGGGGCGGTGAGCTTGGCGACCGCCGTCAGGCACTCGTAGAGGGTGGAGTGGGCGGACTTCTTGTCCAGGTCGTCCTCGCCCTTCCAGAAGCGCCGGCGGCTGCGCCTCACGTACCAGTTGGAGAGCTCGTCCACGAAGTCGCCGATCGCCCTCCCGGCTGCGGTCACGTCGTAGGCGTCGAGCCTCTCTGTGACCGTCCGCACGGTGAGCTGCAGCTCGGAGAGGGCCCAGCGGTCCATGAGGCTCCTCTCCTCGGGCGACACGAAGTCCCGCTCCGGGTCGAAGCCGTCTATGCGGGCGTAGGTGACGAAGAACGAGTAGGTGTTCCACAGGGTGAGGAGGTACTTGCGCACTGCCTCGTCCACCTGGCCCTCGGAGAAGCGGCGCGTGTTGCCGGGGCTCGTCGAGGTGTAGAGCGCCCACCTGAGCGCGTCGGCACCCTGCTTCTCGAAGAGGTCCCAGGGGTCTATCACGTTGCCCAGGGACTTGCTCATCTTCTTCCCCTCGGCGTCCAGGACGTGCCCGAGGACCTGGCACGTCTTGAACGAGGACCTGCCGAAGAGCATAGTCGAGACGGCGTGCAGCGAGTAGAACCAGCCGCGCGTCTGGTCCACCGCCTCGCAGATGTAGTCCGCCGGGAACTGCCGGCGGAAGTGCTCCTCGCTCTCCGGTCCGCCGTGCGGGTAGGCCCACTGGGCGAAAGGCATGCTCCCTGAGTCGAACCACACGTCGAGGACCTCGGGGACGCGCGTCGCCTCCTCGCCGGTCTCGGGGTGCCGGACGCGCACGCCGTCTATGTAGGGGCGGTGCAGGTCGTCCGGGACGGGGTCCATCGCCAGCTCTCTGAGCTCCTTGACGCTGCCGACCACCACGACGTCTCCCGCCCCGGTGCGCCAGATCGGGAGCGGCGTCCCCCAGTAGCGCTCGCGGCTCAGGGCCCAGTCCACGTTGTTCCTGAGCCAGTCCCCGAAGCGCCCCCACTTCACGTGCTCGGGGACCCAGTTTATCTCCTCGTTCTCCGAGAGCAGCTCGTCGAGCACCGCTGTAGTCCGGGCGTACCACGCCCTCTTCGCGTAGTAGAGGAGCGGCGTGCCGCACCGCCAGCAGTGCGGGTAGGCGTGCTCCAGCTCCTCGGCCCTGAAGAGCAAACCCTCATCCCTTAGCACCTCCACGAGCCCGGGGTCGGCGTCTTTCACGAAGACGCCAGCGAACGGGCCGACGCGCTGGTCGAACCTCCCGTCGGGCTTGACGGGGTGGATCGTGGGCAGGTCGTGCTCGCGTCCCAGCCTGGCGTCTTCCTCGCCGTAGGCCGGGGCCGTGTGCACGAGCCCAGTCCCCTCGGTGGTGGTGACGTACTCCCCGAGTACGACCGTCCACAGGTTGGGGTGCTTCTCGGCTCCTTCCACGGGCACGTAGTCGAAAGGCCGCCGGTACCTGAGCCCCTCGAGCTCGGAGCCTTTCCGGGTCCCTACGACCTCGTAGCCGGCTTCGCCCAGCACGCTCTCGAGCAGCTCGCGCGCGAGGATCACCCGCTCCCCGTCCACCTCGACCGTCGCGTAGTCCACGTCGGGGTGGGCGGCGACGGCGGCGTTGGAGACGAGGGTCCAGGGCGTCGTGGTCCAGACGAGGAGGCTGGTGTTCTCGTCTCCCTCCAGCGGCAGCCGCACGTAGACGCTCGGGTCCACCACGGGGTCGGGGTACTGCTGGTAGCCCAGGGCCACCTCGGCGGCGGAGAGGGAGGTCTGGTCGCGCGGACAGTGGGCGCTGACCTTGTAGCCCTCGAAGAGTAGGTCCTTCTCGTAGAGCTCCCTGAGGGCCCACCAGACGCTCTCGATGTAGGAGTTGTCGAGGGTGCGGTAGGGGTCCTCCGTGTCTATCCAGAAGCCGAGGCGCTCGGTCATCGCGCGCCAGTCCTCGACGTAGCGGAAGACCAACTCGCGGCACAGGCGGTTGAACTCCTCGACGCCGTAGCGCTCCACGTCGTCCTTGCCGGAGAGGCCGAGCTCCTTCTCCACCTGGAGCTCCACGGGGAGGCCGTGGGCGTCCCAGCCGCCCTTGCGCTCGACCCGGTAGCCCCGCATGGTCTTGTAGCGGGGGATCAGGTCCTTGAAAGCCCTGGAGAGGGCGTGGTGGAAGCCGGGCCTCCCGTTGGCAGTCGGCGGCCCCTCGTAGAAGACGAAGGGCATCTCTCTGGGCCGCCTCTCGACGGACTTCTCGAAGGCCCCGGTCCTCTCCCAGAGGCCGAGCACCTCCCTCTCCAGCTCGGGGAAGTCTACCTGCGGTCTCACCTTCTCGAACGCCATATGAGTCCTCTCAATGCAAAAGCTCCCGTCCACGGCGGAGCAGCGCTCCACCGCGGGGACGGGAGCCTGGAAAGCCCACGCGGTACCACCCCGCTTGCCCGAGACCTCGCGGCCCCGGACCGCTCCACGGGTGCCACAGGACACCCTCGCGCTGTAACGGGCGTACCCGGCCGATCCTAATAACGCCTGGACCCTCGAACGAGGCCTTCGCTTTCGGTCGGCGGCTCGGAGAGGATCTTCGGGCCGCGTCCCGCGCCGGGCTTCACACCACCCCCGGCTCGCTCTGGCGGGTTCTTGCGACCGTACTCGTTCTCGTCATCGCCTTTATGTACAGGCTATTTTGCCCCAAAGAGCGCACGTGTCAAGGGGATCGCTTAAGGGAATGGGGAGGGGGGAATAGTGATCTTCCCCTACTCCCGACACTGGAATGATCCGGGGGCTTGCGCGGGTTCGTAATACTTGTGTAAGGATTAGACGGAGGCTCGGTCTCCGGGCAGGCTAGACACGGGAGAGCAATCTTGAGCGGCAAGACGAGGGCAGGGATCGCGGGTGTCGTCGGGGCGGTGGTGGCGTTCGGCGCCGCCGAGCTCGTCCACGGCCTCTACTCTTCGGTCCCGTCGGTGTTCGCGGCGCTCGTGCAGGGGATCATAGAGTTCACCCCCGGCGAGCTGGTGACGAGGGGGATCGAGATCCTCGGCCAGGCGGACATCCCGGTCCTGATCGCCTGCACCGTGATCGGCGCGCTCGCCTTCTCGGCCGTCCTGGCGAACCTCGCCGTCCGCCGCCCGCTCCTCGCCCTTCTGGGCGTGGCTATCCTGGCGGTCATAGGCGTCGCCGCCTCGCTCGCCCAGCCGTTCGTCGCCCCCGTCCCGACGGTCGTCACCGTCGTGGGCGCCCTCATCCTCGGCGCCGCCGTGACCGAGACCCTGCTGCGCGCCTCCGGCCTCAGGGCGGAGAAAGCGGCAGTCCCGGAGCCCGCACCGCCGCCCGCCGGGTCGCCGGACGACCCCACTTCCCCCGTCCTGAGGTCAAGGGAGGCGTACTCGTCCGGCGGCACGGCGGTAGGGCGCCGGGGCTTCCTGCTGCTCGGCGGCGGCGCCGCGGTGGCCGGCCTCGCGGCGCTCGGCGCGGGGCGCGTGCTTGCCGGGAGGGGCGGGCAGGCGGCGGCCGAGCCCGGGAAGCTGAACCTCCCGGAGTCTCCGGCCGAGCCCTCCGGTGGCGAGGAAGGCGGCGCCCGGCGGCAAGGCGGAGGGCAGCCCGGCGTCAGGCACGAGACGCTCCCGCCGCCGCCCGAAGACGCCTCAATAGACGTGCCGGGGATGCCGAAGCTGATCACACCGGCCGCCAGCTTCTACCTCATAGATACGGCTCTCGTTTCGCCCCGCATCGACGTGAACGGCTGGAAGCTCTCGGTCAAGGGCGCTGTGGACAACCCCGTGGAGTTCTCCTACAAGGACCTTCTCGGGATGAACACCCGCGAGGCGGACATCACCCTCTCGTGCGTCTCGAACACCGTCGGCGGCGGCCTGGTCTCCAACGGGCGCTGGACCGGGGTCCTGCTCTCCGACGTGCTCGCCGAGGCCGGGATGAGCCGCGACAAGATCACACGCGCCTCCCAACAGCTCGTGGGCCGCAGCGTGGACGGCTTTACCGCGGGCTTCAGGACGGAGATCGCGCTCGACGGCCGCGAGGCGCTGGTCGCCTTCGGCCTGAACGGCAGCGAGCTCCCGGTCAAGCACGGCTACCCGGTCCGGCTCGTCGTCCCCGGCCTCTACGGCTACATCTCGGCCACCAAGTGGCTCTCCGAGCTAGAGCTCACCTCCTGGGACTTCGACGCGTACTGGATCCAACGCACCTGGGCCAAGGAGGGCCCGGTGAAGACGCAGTCGCGCATCGACACCGTAAAGGACGGTGACCGGCTCTCCGCTGGCAAGATACTGGTGGGCGGCATCGCCTGGGCCCCCCACCGCGGTATCGAGCGCGTCGAGCTCTCCACCGACGGCGGCGGGACCTGGAACGCGGCCCGCCTCGCGAGGCAGCTCGACCTCGACAGCTGGCGGCAGTGGGTCTACGAGTGGGACGCCAGGCCCGGCGAGTACACCCTCCAGGTCCGCGCCACCGACGGCACGGGGGAGACCCAGACCGCAAGCGAGGCCCCGCCGCACCCCTCCGGCGCCACCGGCTACCACACCATCGGCGTCACGGTCGCTTGACGGAAGGCCATCCGACGTCTACCGTAACCCGGAGCTTCAGGCTCAAGGCGCGTGTGCGCCCGGACACCAGATCCCGCACCTCACGTCGCTTTGTAACCGAAGTGTTTCCCTTACGTAACGATACCGTAACGTGGCGGCAATCCCACCGTAACAGCGCGTCTGTAGTATTCGGTTAAACCGAGCCCCGGCCGATGGGACCATTCCCCCCTCCAGATTCCATCGGTCGGGCTGGTCTTTTTTGTGCGGCATCAGGCATCAGGTTTCAGGTGTTGGAGCGGTTGGCGAGAGGGTCGCGCCTTCTGCGCGGCAAGGCTTTGAGGCTCTAAGGTTTAGAGGGTAGGAAGGCCGACTCCGCCCCGCCAAGAGCGCCCCTAAGAACCTCAAAACCTAATGGCCTGAGAGCCTGAGCACCGCTATCTGCCTGTAGCCTGATCCCTCTCTTATAATCTTCGACCGTGAGGATCGAGAGGCTGCACGGGTTCGACCTGTCGCCCGCGGAGGCGCGGCGCCTGCAAGGCGAGCTCGCGTCCCGGGTCGTGGCGGGTCGGGTGTTGGATCTCGGGGAGGTGCGCCACGTCGCAGGGGCCGACGTCTCGACGCAGGGAGACAGGGCCTTCGCCACGGTCGTCGTACTCGACTTCCCCGGCCTCTCGGTAGTGGAGGTGCAGGGCTTCGAGGCGCCGCTCGAGTTCCCGTACGTGCCCGGCTTGCTGTCGTTCAGGGAGATGCCGTCTCTTCTCGGAGCCCTGGAGAAGGTCGAGACGGACGTGGACGTCGTAATACTCGACGCCCAGGGGCTCGCTCACCCGCGCCGGATGGGGCTCGCCTCGCACATAGGGCTCTTCCTGGACGTTCCCACGGTAGGGTGCGCCAAGACCGTCCTGGTAGGCAAGTTCGAGGAGCCCGGGACGGAGAAGGGTAGCGCGACGGACATGGTGCACCGCGGGGAGGTAGTGGGGAGAGCGGTGCGCACGCGGGAGAGGGTCTCGCCCGTCTACGTCTCGGTGGGCGACGGGATCGACCTGGACGGCTCCGTCGAGCTCGTTCTCGCCTGCTGCACGAGGTATCGTCTGCCTGAGCCCACGCGCCAGGCCCACAACGCGGCCAACAGGCTGCGCCGCGGCGAAGGACTGGGGCTCTTCTAGAGCGCTCCGGCTTCGCCTTCGCTAGCACGCCTGCTTCGCAGGCTTTCAGCACGCTTCGGACCTAAAGGTCCTCGCTTGTCAGCACGCCCGCTCCGCGGGCTCGTCAGCATCTCAGCAAGAAGCTGAAATGCCGAGAGCGAGGGCCGGCTGCAAGCCGGGCCGAAGCGTGCTGA
>DATACV010000077.1:0-9838 GCA_036258875.1 Rubrobacteraceae bacterium | reverse complement strand
GGCCCTCAACCTAGCGCGTCTACCAAATTCCGCCACTCCGACAGGGTAGCCGAAAGAGTATACGAGACACACATAGTGCGGTCAACGTCGCAGAGAGACGCTTTTCGGGCCTTCCCGACCTGATCTGATACGGCTCCTCTGGCTATCACCCGACAGGGTCCAGAGCGTTGGCCTCTTCGGCTTGCGTCAGGATGTCCTCCGCGTCTATGGCGGCCTCCTCTCGCGCGCGCCTCTGGAGGTCCCTCGCGTACGTGCTGGCGCGCGCCAGCACGTACATGCGCTCGACGCCTCCGGACGACGCCGGGGTCCCGTTGCCCATCGCCATCTCGATAACGGTGTTCGTCATGATCTCTCCTCCGTGTCTCTGCCGGTGCCCTTCGGCTACGGGGCAGCGGGCGGCTTCTCCGCCCGCTCCGGAACTTCGCTCTGAGACCAGGATAATGGTTCGGGGGAGGGGGCTCATCGGAACAAAGCCCGAACACCGTCCAGGACTTTGGTCGTATCTCCACCTGGTCATTTTGCGGTATTCGGGGGACGCGGAGCTCGGGCTGCGGTGTTACGCCGCGGACGCGCCGTGTGCTAACTTGCTCGGGTGGACAAGAGGCGGGCCTTTATCGCGGCGATCGCCGGGGGCGTGACGGCCCTGGCCGCGGTCGCCTATCTCAGGCGCGGCACGCGGACGCTCGAGGAGGGCTGGCCTGTCAACTTCGCGCACCGCGGGGCCTCGGCGCTGGCTCCGGAGAACACGCTGGAGGCCTTCCGGCTGGCGGTGGAGGCGGGCGCGCGTGGGCTGGAGCTCGACGTGCACGTTACCCGCGACGGCGAGGTCGTCGTCATCCACGACCCGACCGTCGACCGTACCACTGACGGCTCGGGCGTCGTGGCTGCGATGACGCTCGCAGAGATCCGGCACCTCGACGCCGGCTACCGCTTCAGCCCCGACGGGGGACGGACCTTCCCGTACCGCGGGCGCGGGCTCGGGGTTCCGACGCTCACCGAGGTCTACGCAGAGTTCCCCGACGCCCGCGTCAACGCCGACATCAAGGAAGAGCAGCCGGGGGCCGAGGAGGCGGTGCTCGGGGTCATCAGGGGCGCCGCCGCCGAAGAGCGGACGCTCATCGCCTCGACCGACCACCCGGTGATACGCAGGTTCCGCAGGGTCTCGGGGGGGCGCATCGCTACCGCGGCGTCGAGGCGCGAGATAGTGATGTTCTACCTCCTGAGCAGGCTGCATCTGGAGACGCTGGCGCGCCCCGTCTACGCCGCGCTCCAGGTGCCCGTCGAGCACTCGGGGATCACTCTCGTCACGCCGCGCTTCGTGAAGGCGGCGCACTCGCGAGGCGTGAGGGTGGACGTGTGGACCATAAACGAGGTGGCGGAGATGCGCCGGCTCCTGGATCTCGGCGTGGATATGCTCATGACAGACCGTCCGGAGGCGCTGGAGGACCTGCTCGCCGAGCGCCGGTAACCGGCGCGGCATCCCACCTGTGCGCCCTGTAAACTTGGGAAGAAGTCCAGCGGTTCGTCAGACGGAGTAGGAGAGCCATGATAGAAGAGTCGATAGTCAAAGACCCCGGCCTCGCCCCCGAGGGGCACCGCAAGATAGACTGGGTCGCCCAGCACGCGCCGGTCTTGGGCGCCATCTTCAGGGAGCGGCTCTCCGACGGGTCTCTGAGTGGCCGCAGGGTCGCGATGACCATCCACCTCGAGGCCAAGACCGCCTACCTCGCGATACTCCTCTCCGAGGCCGGAGCCGACGTCACCGTCTCGGGGAGCAACCCGCTCTCTACCCAGGACGACGTCTGCGCCGCTCTAGCCGAGCGGGGGGTAAGGGTCTACGCCACCCACGACCCGAGCGAGGAGGACTTCGAGGGCTACCTCCTGAAGACCATCGACACGGGACCCGAGATCGTCATAGACGACGGCGCCGAGCTCGTGAGCCGCATGATCCTGCAACGGCCCCACCTCCTCGATGGGGTGACCGGCGCCTCCGAGGAGACGACAACCGGCATCCTCAAGCTCAAGGCTATGGATGCGGAGGAGGCGCTCACCTTCCCCGTGCTCGCCGCCAACGACGCCCGCATGAAGCACCTCTTCGACAACCGCTACGGCACCGGGCACTCCTCCATCGTCAGCCTGCTCTCCAACACCAACCTCTTCCTCTCCGGCAAGACCGTGGTAGTGATGGGCTTCGGCTGGGTCGGGCGTGGACTCGCCAAGTACGCCAAAGGGATGGGCGCCCGCGTCGTGGTGTGCGAGCCCGAGCCGGTCAAGCTGCTGGAGGCTTACGCCGAGGGCTACGAGGCGATGAACTCGCTGGCGGCCGCCGAGATCGGGGAGATCTTCCTCACCGGGACCGGCAACCTGAAGGTCCTCGGGCGGGAGCACTTCGCGCGGATGAAGGACGGTGTGATCCTCGCCAACGCCGGTCACTACGACCACGAGTTCGACCTGGCGGCGCTCGCCGAGGAGGCGACGGCGGTCCGGGAGGTCAGGCGCAACGTCACGGAGTACGAGATGGAGGACGGGCGGCGCTTCCACGTGCTCGCCAGGGGAAGGCTCGTCAACATCGCTGCCGCGGACGGCCATCCGGTCGAGATCATGGACCTCACCTTCGCCGTGCAGGCGCTCGCCGCCCACCACCTCGCCAACCACGCCTCGGAGATGACGCCCGGGCTGCACACCATCCCGGGCGAGATAGACGACTACGTCGCCCGCACGAAGCTCGCCACCCTGGGCGTCGAGCCCGAGCAGCTCACCGACGAGCAGATAGAGTACCTGAGCAGCTGGAGATAAGGCACCAGGCTTCAGGCATCAGGCTGATAGCGGTCGGTCTGCGGGGGTGCGAGCTCTAGCGTGTGAGGTTATCAGGTTCTTAGGTTCTCAGGGGTGGTCGGGGTGGTACGGGTTCCCGATCCCCCAACCCTCAGAACCTCAAAGCCTAAGAGCCTTGCCCCGCACAAGGCGCAACCCTTTCGCCAACCCCTCTGATGCCTGAAGCCTCTTTACGCTCGGACGACCAGGAAGCCGCCGGCCAGGATCAGGGCTACTCCGAGTATCTTCAGAACCCCGATCCCTTGCGCGGCGGGACCGAAGACGCCGAGGCGGTCGATCACGAGCCCGAAGACGAGCTGGGAGGCGATGACTAGCGAGAGGGTCTGGGCGAGGCCGCCGCGGTTGGCCGCGAGCACGACACTCGAGACGATGAACGCGCCGAGCAGCCCCGACGCCAGGCCGCAGGCCAGGGCACGCCCGGTCATCTCGGGCCTCGCCGCGAAGAGGGCCAAGCCGAGCCCGACGAGACCGGTCGTCGCCCCCGAGAGGCAGACCAGGGTGCCAAGGCCGAGGTCCCGCAACCCGACCGCGTTGACGACCACCTGAAAGGCTATGGCCACTCCTGCCGACACCGCCAAGAACACCGCCGGACCCACACGGACCTCCCTCGTCGCCCGAACCGAAACGCCGCAGACTACCAGCGCTGCGGCCCGCCGTCTACCGCGGATGCACCCGGCTTGCGATCTCCTCTGGTCCTCGTTCTCTGCTGGTAGTATCGGGCCGTGAGAACCGTGACGATCCGTTACACGAGCTTCAGGGAGTGCCCGAACTGCGAGGGGCGCGGGGACGACGGCGCCGCCTGGCGGCCGTTGGAGTGCCGGAGGTGCAAGGGGCGGGGACGGCTCGTCACCGGGGCGGAGGTCGAGGACTCGGAGGAAGGCGTTCTGCCGCGCTCGCGCTACGACTTCAACGCCCTGGGGGAGGTCTACCTGCTGGACTTCGACGAGGCCGAGGAGATCGAGGTCATCCGCCCCGCGGAGCCCTGGGGTTGACGGTCGCCATCAGGCGCAGACCCTGGGCGAGGGCGGCGGAGATGCCGATCCCCAGTACGTCGTAGGTGGCCCACTGCGTGTAGGTGGGCCTCGTGATCTCCTCGCCGAACTCGCGCTCGTAGCCCGCGGGGTCGCTTATGGCGGCCCAATCGTGGGCGAGGGGGAAGAGGGACCACTCCACGAGCGTCGCCCCGACGACCATCGCGAGCGCCGCCAGAACCCCGCGCCAGCCACCCTGGAAGACCAGGAGAAGGGCGAGGGCAAGGAACACGAGGAGGCGGGTGAGCAGGATCAGCTGCTCCCTCCCGGTGTCGCCCTCGTAGACGCTCCTCCACGCGTAGACCTGGGCGCCGAACCCGAAGATCGCGGCGGCGACGGTGCAGGCCAGGGTGAGCGCGACGAGATATCCCAGGCTCCGCTCCATCCCCCGATTATAATGCGGCACAGGTAGGGGCGGTCCGCGAACCGCCCCTACTCGTCAGGGCTCCCCGAGCGCCGCGAGCACGGCCTTCGGGGCCAGGCGTTCTTTGAAGGGTACGACGCCGCCTTTGATGGCCTCGGAGAGCGCCTCGGGGGAGGTGCCCAGCCTCTCCGAGGCGGCGACCAGGACGCGATGACCTCGTTCGCCGGCCTCGCGTAGCAGCGCGGCCCGCTCCACCAGGTTTCGCTCGGACCAGAAGCCGAGCACCTCAAGGTGCACCCGCCCTCCGGTCTCGGCGTGCCTGAGGGTGAAGTCCGGCACGAGCGCCGCCTTTCTCTCCGGGAAGGAGAGGATGCCGGCCCCTGGCTCCAGCTCCCAGCCGCCGGTATCCTTCGCGCGGTTCCAGGCGCGGACGAAGGCCTCCCGCACGGGGTCGGCCTCTTGCTCGCTCTTTGGCCCGAGGTAGTGGCTCTCGAGGCCGCTGGTCTCCGAGTCGAGCTCCAGGTAGGCTCCCCGGTCGCGCCACTCGACCGTCGCCGAGAGGCTCCACGGGGAGGTGAGGAGTAGGCCGGGGAAGAACCTGGCCAGCCTCAGCCCGTACTTGCGGGTGGCGCCGAAGATCGAGAGCGGGCCGTCGAGGCGGAGCCTGTACCCGCCGGGGGTAGGCTCGAGCGCGTAGATCAAACCTTGCGTCTTGACGTAGTGGAAGACGAGCCTGGCGTCGGCCCCCTCCCTGAGGTCGACTACGAGCTCGCGGGCGGCGTAGAGGACGCCCTGCACCTGGGCCACGTTGTAGCGGGCGACGAGGTCTTCGGGGGAAGGTTCCTCGAACGCCTCCAGGATCTGGGCCCCCTGCCTGTCTGCGTACATGAGCGCGTCCGGTCTCTCCACGCCGGTCTCTGCGGCCACCCGGGACAGTACGTCGTCGCGCGTCGGGAGCTCGAGGAGGCCTGGCTCCTCGGCCGGCGGCTCCGGCAGCGCGGCGGCGAGCTCGAAGACGCGGGTGCGGATCGTGTAAGGGTCGGACGCGGTGGGGGAGGCCCAGGACGACCGCTCCTCGAGGAGCTTCGAGAGGCCGCGCACGATCCTGAAACCCCGGCGCGCATCGAGCCGCGGCCCCAGCTCCTCCTCGCGCGCCGCGAGGTCCTCTTCGAGGTGGGCTCGCGCCCTGCCGACGTGCCCGGCGTACAGCGCGCACAGCTCCTCGGCCACCTCCAGGGCGCGCGGGTCCTCCTCCGAGAGCCGGTGAGGGATCAGCTTGCCGCGGCTGAGGCGGGCGATCACGTGCTCGCTCCTGAGCATTTTAGAGCAGCGCCTCCCTGCGGCGCCTAGCGGCGTGCACCTCGCCCGTCTCAGCCGTTACCAGCTCGTAGAGGATGGCCCGCTTGCCGCTCTTTGGCCGGAGGATGCGCCCCAGCCTCTGAACGTACTCCCGCCTCGAGGCGCTGCCGGCGAGGATGATCGCGACCCCCGCGTCGGGGACGTCGACACCCTCGTTCAGGACGTCGGAGGCGATGACGGCGCGGTAGCGGCCCTCGCGGAAGCGGTCCAGGATCTCCTTGCGCTCCTTGGCCGGGGTCTCGTAGGTTACGCCGGGGATGAGGAACCTCCGGCTGAGCGAGTACACCTCCTCGACGCTCTTGGCGAAGACCAGGACGCGGTCGTCCCAGTGGCGCCTGAGCAGCGTCTCGAGCGTGACCACCTTCCTCATGGCGCCGCCCTGGATCTCCCTCCTGCGCCGCGCCGCCAGCAGCGCCTCCCGACCCCCCGAGTGGCTCGTCGCGGCGACGAGGATAAACCGTTGCCAGTCCTCCGGCGAGCGCATCGGGAGGCGGTGCTTGGCGAGGAAGTCGCGGTAGACCGCGTCGGCCTGGGCGTACTCGAACCTCTCGTGCGCGGTGAGCTCGACGGGGATGCGCACCAGCTCGAAGGGGGCGAGGTACGTCCCGGCGAGATCCTCCGGAGAGCGGCTGTAGACGATGGGTCCGACCAGATCGGGGAGCAGCTCGTGGCCGCCATCCGGGCGCTCGGGCGTGGCGGTGAGGCCTAGAGAGTAGGGCGCGAGGAGCATCCTGGAGATAACGGAGTTCTTCGGCGCCGGGAGGTGGTGGACCTCGTCGTAGACGACGAGGGCGAAGCGGTCGCCGTAACGCTCCGCGTGGATGTAGGCCGAGTCGTAGGTGGTGACGGTGATCGGGGTAACCTCGTGGTAGCCCCCGCCCAGCAGGCCGATCGGGACCGAGGCGCCGAAGGCATCGGAGAGGATCGAGTACCACTGCTTGAGCAGTGCGAGCGTCGGGACGACGACGAGCGCGCTGCGCCCGACGCGTTCTATGGCCCGGACCGCGATCGCCGTCTTCCCGGCCCCGGTGGGCAGGACCACGACGCCGCGCAGGTCACGGTGGCGCCAGGCGGCGAGCGCCTCCCTCTGGTACGGGCGCGGCGCGAGCGCGACCCGGCTCTCCAGGTCGAGCCTCTCGAAGCCCGCGGCCAGGTCCCGGTGCGGTGTCCCCGCCTCGCGCAGGCGCATGACCGCGTCGCGGTAGGCGCTCGCGGGGGCCCGCCACTGCCGGGTACGCGCGTCCCAGACAAAGGATCCCGGGAGGTCGGAACCCGTGGCCCCGGTCGCGACGAGGGTGCCGGAGTCGTAGAGAAGCCTGATCACGCCGCAAGGATACCCGAGACTCGGGCCTACCTCAGCGGTAAACTGGCCGCGAGAACAGGCGGGCCCGGGAGGGACGTGGGAAAAATCGCTGGGGAGGGGCGACTGGCGGAAGCCTTAGGCGCGCTCGTGCTCGCGCTGGTGCTGGTCGCCGCTTGCGCCGGCGCCCCGAAGGAGAACCCGGGCGGCGAGCGCAGGCCCGGGGGCGAGCCAGGAGGGGAGAAGGGCGCGGCGGGGGTCGAGGAGATGAGCGTGCGGGAGCTGGTGGGGCAGATGTTCGTCGTCGGGGTGGGAGGGACCGAACCCGACTACTACATCGAGAAGATGATCCGGGAGCGCAACATCGGGGGCGTGCTGCTCTTCGCCCACAACATGGAGAACGAGGCGCAGACGAGGGCGCTCGCCGGCGCGCTTCAGGAGCTCTCCGTGAAGACGGAGCCCGCCATCCCGCTCTTCGTCGCCGTGGACCACGAGGGGGGCGAGGTCTCGAGGGCTCCCTGGGTCACCCGGCAGCCGGCAGCCGCGCGGGTCGGGGCGCGGGGAAAGCGGGGGGAGGCGCGCGAGATCGCCGCCCAGATCGGCGAGGAGCTGCGGCGGGCCGGGGTCAATACGGACCTCGCCCCCGTGGTGGATACGGGCTTCGGGGCCGCGATCGGGAGCCGCTCCTACGGCGAGGACCCGCGTCTCGTCGCGCGGATGGGCGCCGCCGCCGTCGAGGGCTTCGAGAGCGCAGGGATCGTCTCGGCGGCCAAGCACTTCCCGAACCATGGCCCGGCGATAGCCGACTCCCACGTGGACCTGCCCGTCGTCCACCACGACCTCGAGACGCTCCGCTCCTACGACCTGCCCCCTTTCGAGGCCGCCGTCAAGGCCGGCGTACCGATGATCATGGTCGGGCACCTGGTCTACCCGGCCATAGACCCCGGCAGGCCCGCGAGCCTCTCCCCCGAGGCCGTAAGGATGTTGCGCGAGGATCTCGGCTTCGACGGCGTGGTCGTCACCGACGACCTGGCGATGGCCGGGATCAGCGGCGGTCGGCCCCCCGCGCGGGCGGCGGTAGGCGCGGTGAAGGCGGGAGCCGACCTGCTCCTGATCTCCAGCCAGCCGCAGGAGCAAGCCGACGCCTACGACGCCGTGGTAGGGGCCGTAGAGTCCGGGGAGATACCGCGGGAGCGGGTGGAGGCCTCGGTCGAGCGCGTGCTCGAGGTCAAAGCAAATTACCCGCTGCGCGAGACGAGGGCGCGTTAGGTTGCGGCGTCTGGAGTTAGGGTAGAATGTTCCCAACTATTGGGGTGGAAGATCCGGAAACAGGGAGCAAACGGGACGCCGGGTAGCGCCGGAGAACTGGAAGGAGGCGGTGATGGCCGAAGTCACGATGGAGAACGTGACTAAGATCTACGGCGAGGACGTGGTCGCCGTAAGGGACATGAACCTGGACATCCCCGACGGCGAGTTCGTCGTCTTCGTCGGGCCTTCGGGGTGCGGGAAGTCCACGGCCCTGCGCATGATCGCCGGCCTCGAGGACATCTCGCGCGGCAAGGTGTTCATCGGGGACGAGGTGGTCAACGACAAGCCCCCGCGCGAGCGCGACATCGCGATGGTCTTCCAGAACTACGCCCTCTACCCGCACATGAACGTGCGCGAGAACATGGGGTTTGCCCTCAGGCTCAGGAAGATGGACAAGTCGGAGATCGACCGCAGGGTAGAGGAGGCGGCCAGGATCCTCTCCATCGAGCGGTTCCTGGACAGGAAGCCCAAGGCCCTCTCGGGCGGCCAGAGGCAGCGGGTGGCGTTGGGCCGCGCCATCGTCCGCGAGCCGAAGGCCTTCCTCATGGACGAGCCGCTGTCCAACCTCGACGCCAAGCTGAGGGTGCAGATGCGCACGGAGATCGCCAAGCTGCACAACCGCATCGGGGTCACGACCATCTACGTCACCCACGACCAGACCGAGGCGATGACGATGGCGGACCGGATCGTGGTCCTCAAGGACGGCATCGTCCAGCAGATAGATTCACCGCAGCGGATGTATGACGAACCCGAGAACGTGTTCGTGGCGGGCTTCATAGGCAGCCCTTCGATGAACTTCATCCAGGCCCGCCTCGAGAAGGAGAACGGTGCCTACGCCGTAGTCTTCGGGAGTACTCGCTTGCACCTGAGCCGCGAAGAGATCAACAAGGCCAAGGAGCGGGGACATGACCCCGAACAGTACGCCAACAAAGAGGTAGCTTTGGGCATCCGGCCCGAGCACATGGAAGATGCCGGGGTCGAGGAGGCCGCGGTCATGGCCGAAGCCGAGGGCTCGAACGACGTTGAGGTCGAAGCGCAGGTCATAGAGAGCATGGGGTCAGAGAAGTACGTCTACTTCGAGCCGCCCAGGGAGCAGACCGTGCAACTGGAGAGCGTCGCGGAGATGACCGACGGCACCGACGGCTCCGAGCAGGACATCGGCGGAGGGTCAGCCGATGACCCCGGCGGCAACCTGATGGTCGCCCGCATCTCGCCGGAGAGCACGGCGCGTGAGGGCGAGAAGATGCGCCTGGTGATCGACTCGAGCAAGATCCACCTCTTCGACCTGGAAACCGAGCAGGCGATCTTCTGACGCAAGCACGCTCCGGCTGCAACTGCAGAACATAGCCGACCAGGCGCCGAAATTGAAAGGTCTACGTCGGCGGACGCACCTCCACCGACGGACCCCACAGAAAAGAGGTGAGGCGTGACGACCGCGAACCCAGAGAAGAAGCGGCGAGGTGGGCTGCTCAGGGAGGAGTTCGGTAACCCCGAACGCCGTACGGCCTACTACATGGTCTTACCGGCGCTCCTGATCATCCTCGTCGTCGCCTTCTTCCCCATCCTGCAGGCCGTAAACCTGAGCCTGCGCCAGGCGACGGTAGCCGTGACGGGCCCCTTCGTCGGGTTCGAGAACTACAC
>DATACV010000076.1:0-13167 GCA_036258875.1 Rubrobacteraceae bacterium | reverse complement strand
TGGTGGTCATCTTCCAGGGAGGGGCGGAGGGCAACACCCTCTCCGTCTTCAACCCCGCGACGGGGAACGGCCTCGGCGGCGTCTTCCTTGGCATGATCTACGGGATAATGTCCTTCGTCGGCTGGAAGGCGGCCGCTTCTCTGGGTGAGGAGACCCGAGACCCGCACACGTCGATCCCCCGCGCCCTGCTCGGGGCGGTGGCGATCATCGGCACATACTACGTCTTCGTCACCTACGCGGCGACGATCGGGTTCGGTCCCAGCGGGATGGACGACTTCGCCCAGGACACTGCATGGTTCGACACGCTGACCCGTCGCTTCCTCGGGGACGGATGGGCGCCGTTCGTGGGCCTGGCCGCCCTGACCGGGGCGATAGCTTCGGCCATCGGCATCCACAACTCTACGGTCAGGCTTCTCTACTCCCTCGGGCGCGACGGGTTGCTGCCCAGGGCGTTCGCCAGGGTCCATCCCACCCGGCACTCCCCGTACATCGCCGCCACCGTCCAGGCTGGAGGCTCCGTGATAATCGGCCTGATCTTCGGCTACCTGATCTTCGGCGACCCGGCGACTACTTACGGGTATTTCGGGGGCCTCGGGACGCTCGCGGTGCTCTTCGTCTACATCTTCATCAACGTCTCGGTCTTCCTGTACTTCTACAGGAAGGAGCGCGAGAACTTCTCGTTCGTCAGGCACGCCCTCATCCCGCTCGTCGCGACGGCGGCGGTGTGCCTCCCGATCCGGGGCCTCCTCTACCCGGTCCCCGACCCACCGTACAACCTGTGGCCGTACCTGCTCGCGGCGTGGGTCCTGATCGGGCTCGTCATCCTCTTCGTCCTCTCGCGCCGCCGCCCGGATCTGGTGGAGGCGGTGGGCCACGCCTTCTCCGAGGCGGGCGCCGACGAGCCGGACACCACGCAGGAGGACGTGAGGAGGGACCGCGCGGACGGAGGGCCGCGCAGGGAGCCGATCGAGTAGCGCGGGAGGCGGCTTGAGGCATCCGGTAGCCGGAACGGTCAGGCTGGTGCCCGAATCACGGGACCTCGCCACCCTGCACGAGAGGGCGTTACCCCAGAAGGACCAGCTCTGCGGCCCGTTCTGGGGGGCGCTCACCCTCGCTGCGGCGGGCCACCCCGTGGGCCAGGACGAGGTAGCGCTCAGGGCCGGGACTACCCTGGCCGAAGGGGACCCGGCGCGGTGGCTGCCGCCAGGCGCCTCGCCCCGGACGGACTACTCCCTCTCCATCCCGGTATCGCCCGACGAACCCTCCGCGGGCACCTCGGCGCCGGGTCTGGCGCGCGGGATCGAGGAGCTATCGGGAGGCGCTCTCGGGGTCGTGCCCGTGGCGGGGCCGTGGACTGCCGAGACGGTAGTCTCCCTCGTCGAGGCCCCCGCCTCCGAGGGATTTGAGTGCGCCCTGATCTCCAACCTCCGCACCGGGCGTCTATGGGGGTCTAGCCCCCCGGCGCGGCTGCTCTTCGACCACCTGCTCGGGCTGCCGGTCGAGCCGCCCACTCCGGACTGGGACTGCGGCCACTTCCTGGCGATCGTGGCGTCCCTGACCGGCCCCGGCGGCGCCCTCCTCGCCCTGCGCGACACGTACGCGGAGCTCGGCTGGGGCGGCTACCACCTCCAGCCGGCGGGGGCAGTAGCTGCGGCGCTGGAGCGGGGCGACGGGCACGAGGGTGGGGTGCTCTGCGTCTGCGAGTCGTCCGTCGCCGGCGCCCTCGCCGGCAAGCTGGAAGCTGCAGGGTTCGAGCTGCGCCACTGGGACAACGGCACGCCAGACGGGGAGAACAGGTGATGCGCGGCGAGGAGCTCGTCGGGTTCCTGCACGCCGACGTCTCGGGGCTCCTCCGCGGGCGCTCGGTCCCGGCGTCGGAGCTGGATGAGCGCTTCGGGAGCGGCGTCGGCTGGGTGCCCGCGGACCAGGCGCTCACCCCCTTCGGTCCCATCGCCGAGCCGAACCCGTGGGGCTCGGCCGGGGACCTCCGCCTCCTCCCCGACAGGGACAGCGGGGTGCGCGTGGACCTCTGGGAGGACGTCTCGCCCCTGCACTTCTACCTCTGCGACGCCACGAACACGGACGGGAGTCCCTGGGACGCCTGCCCGCGCACGCTGCTCAAGCACGCCCTCTCCTGGCTCGAGGAAGAGACGGGGCTGCGCCTCATCGCCTCTTTCGAGCAGGAGTTTGTGCTGCAAGGCCCGGACTTCGAGCCCGGCGCCGGCTTCTCCTTCGAGGCCCAGCGGCTCGTCGAGCCGTTCGGGCCGCTGGTCTTCGCCGCGCTGCGGCAGGCAGGGCTGGAGCCCGAGGTGTTCCTCCCCGAGTACGGCTCGGGGCAGTACGAGATCCCGTGCTCCCCCTCCGGCGGCCTCGCCGCAGCCGACAGGGCAGCCGCGATGCGCGAGGTGGTCCGTGAGGTGGCGCGCAGGACCGGCTACCGGGCGAGCTTCACGCCGATGGCCGACCCCGACGGCGTCGGCAGCGGCGTCCACATCCACATGAGCCTCGTGGACGCGGAGGGACTACCGGCGTTCTACGACCCGGACAGGCCGGGCCGGATGAGCCTGCTCGCCGCCCGCTTCGCGGCCGGCATCCTCGAGCACCTGCCTGCCCTCTGCGCCTTCACCGCCCCGAGCGTGGTCTCATATCTGCGCCTCGGACCACACCACTGGAGCGCGGGCTTCGGGACCATCAGCGAGCGCGACAGGGAGGCTACCATCCGCATCCCGCCCCTCGTCGAGCTCTCGGGCGGCGACCCCGCGCGCCAGTTCAACCTCGAGTTCCGCGCGGCCGACGCGGCTGCCTGCCCGCACCTGGCGCTCGCCGTCCTCGTCCTCGCTGGCGTGCGCGGCGTACGCGAGGAGCTCCCCGAGCCGCCCCTGACAGAGGGCGACCTCTCCGAGATGGACGACGAAGGGCGCCGCCGGCTCGGCGTCAAGGCGCTCCCCGCCTCGCTGGAGGAAGCCCTGCGGGTCCTGGAGGCGGACGAGGTCGTGCGCTCCTGGATACCCGAGGAGCTCTTGGAGTGCCACGTCTCGGTGAAGCGAACCGAGATCTCCCTCCTCCAGGGTCTCTCGCTCGAGGAGGCCTGCGACCGCTACCTGCATGTCTACTGAGCTCCTCCGAACGCTGCTCGCCTCCCTGGAAGCCGAGATCCCGGCCGCCGTCGCTTTACGCGAACTCCTGCACGCGAACCCGGAGCCGAGCAACGCGGAGCACGGCACCTCCCGCCTCCTGGCCGAGACCCTCGACACCTCCCGCATCGAGCCCATCGCCGGCACGGGCCTACTCGCCCACGCCGGGCCGCCCCGCGGACGCGCCGTCGCCGTGCGCGCGGAGTTGGACGCCCTGCCCATACGGGAACAGACCGGAGCTTCCTTCGCCGCCGAAAACGGCCTCATGCACGCCTGCGGCCACGACGTCCACATGGCGGCCCTCGTCGCCCTCTTCCGCGCAGCGCGCCGCGCGGAGGAATCTCTCGACGAGCCCGTTCTCGCCCTCTACCAGCCGAGCGAGGAGACCTACCCTTCGGGGGCGCAGGCGATCGTGCGGGAGGAGGCTCGCGTAGGAGACATCAGCGCCGTCGTGGCGGCGCACGTCCACCCCGACCTGCCCTGGGGCTCCGTGAGCGTAGAGCCCGGCCCGGTGAACGCCTCCTGCGACTACCTCCGCATAACCCTAGCGGGCAGCGGCGGCCACGGCGCCTACCCGCACAGGGCGCGGGATCCCATCCTCGCCCTCTCCCACGTGATCGTGGCTCTCCAGTCGCTCGTGAGCCGGCGCCTCGACCCGATGCACCCGGGAGTCTTCAGCGTGGGCTGGACCCGCGCGGGCTCCGCGGAGAACGTGATCCCCGAGTCCGCCGAAGCTGGCGCCACGCTGCGGGCGCTCTACCCGGAGGACCGGGCCCCCCTGCGCGAGGCCGCCCTGGAGATCGTCGAGGCCACCGCCCGCGCCCACGGCTGCGCCGCCAGAGTGGAGGTGACCGAGGGCGAGCCCGCGACGGTCAACGACCCCGCCCTCGCTGAGGCGGCCCGCGCCCTCATCCCCGAGGCCGGCTTCGAGCCCGCCCCGCCCCTGCGCTCCTGCGGGTCCGACGACTTCGGCTTCTACGGCGCCCTCGCGCCGGCCCTGATGGTCTTCGTCGGTCTCGACGGCGCCCCGAACACGCAAGGCTTGCCCCTGCACCACCCGCGCTTCCTGCCCCCGCCCGGGGCGGTGGGCGCCGTCGCCCGCGCCCAGGCCCTCGCCCTCGCCGCCGGTCAGCACGCTACGCCCTGACGGGCTCGAAGCGTGCCAGCACGCCCGCTGAAACTGGCTTGTTAGCTTCTCGGCGCGAGGAGAAGCTGAAAGCGAGGCCCGGCTGCAAGCCGGGCCGAAGCGTGCTGACGAGCGAGGGCGAAGCCCGAAGCGTGCTGAGAGCGAAGCCCTCGAAGAGGGCGCAGCGTGCTGAAAGCCGCCGACCGGAGGGAGGCGGCGTGCTATGGTAGCGCCTTGGACGGGACGGGATCCACGCTTACCCATCTGGAGGGCGCTCTCTCTGGGGCGACCTACCCCGCCGACGAACCGGCGACCCTGGACCCGAACGACGGCCGCCCGCTGCTCGCCCGCTACGACCTCGAGAGGGCCGCCCGCACCCTCACGGCGGAGGCGCTGGCGAGCCGCCGCGCGGGCGGGATGTGGCGCTGGGCCGAGCTGCTGCCGGTGAGGAACCCCGCGCACGTCGTCTCTCTCGGCGAGGGGGGCACGCCGCTGCTGCCGCAGCCCAGGCTGGGGAGCGCCCTCGGGTCGCCGCGCCTCCACACCAAGGCGGAGGGCCTGAACCCGACAGGCTCCTTCAAGGCGCGGGGCATGTCCGCGGCGGTCTCCCGCAACACCGAGCTCGGCGCTACCTCCTTCGTGGCGCCCTCGGCGGGCAACGCGGCGGGCGCCCTGGCGGCCTACGGCGCGGCGGCCGGGGCCGGGGTAACCGTGGTCGTCCCGGTCGACGCCCCGCCCGCCAGCCGCGACGAGGCGCTCGTGATGGGCGCCCGCCTGGTGCTGGTGGACGGTTTGATCAGCGACTGCGGCCGCGTCGCCTCGGCCCTGGCCGGGAGGCTCGGCGCCTTCGACGTGAGCACGCTCAAAGAGCCCTACCGCGTCGAGGGAAAGAAGACCATGGGCCTCGAGCTGGCCGAGCAGCGCGGCTGGCGCCTCCCGGACGTCGTCGTCTACCCGACCGGCGGCGGAACCGGCCTCGTCGGGATGTGGAAGGCGTTCGGCGAGCTCGAAGCCCTGGGCCTCATAGGCCCCGAGCGCCCGCGGATGGTGGCGGTCCAGGCCGAGGGCTGCGCCCCGATCGTGCGCGCCTTCGCGGCCGGCGAGCGCTTCGCCGAGCCTTTCCAGAACGCCCATACCCGCGCCGCCGGCCTCCGCGTCCCGTCCGCCGTGGGCGACTTCCTCATCCTCGCGGCGCTGCGGGAGTCCGGCGGCACCGCCGTCGCCGTGGACGAAGACTCCATCACCCGGATGCAACTCCTCGCCGGCCGCCTCGGCGCGGGGTACGTGAGCCCGGAGTCGGCAGCAGCCCTCGCCGCCGTACCCGAGCTGCGCGACCGCGGAGATCTCAGCCCGCGAGACGAGGTGGTCGTCTTCGACTGCGGCATCGGCCAGAAGTACCCGCCACCGCCGAACCTCCCCGAGCCCCCACTCATAGACCCCTCCGACTACGACCCGGACCGCCTGGCCGAACAGCTCGAGGCCCAGGATCATGCACGGCCTTGATCGCCCGGCGAGCGTCGTATAATGCACGGACGGGGGTATGGCAGAGCGGACGAATGCGCTGGTCTTGAAAACCAGAGGTGGTAAGACACCCGTAGGTTCGAATCCTACTGCCCCCGCCGCTCATAGCGGGTTCGCCCCCATATTTCAACGCTCTTTTTGCGTTAAAAGTATTAAAAATTGTTAAAATAATGGAGACTTTTGCGTTTTGGTTCTGTACACTGTGGGTACCTTCTCGCTTGTAGAGGGGGAACGAAGGCTCATGGTAAACGGATAGAAGAGGAGGACTGGATGAAGAGGGCGATGTTGCTGGCTACGGCCGCTCTCCTGCTCATGCTGGTTTTCGCGCCCGTTGCGCTGGCGCAGGAGACCACCATGATGACCGACATGCAGGGTGGCACGACTGTGGCCGCTGACCTGCCGCAGAGCGGTGGTCCCGCTGTCCTTCTGCCCGCTGCCGCGCTGCTTCTCGGCTCGGGCGTCCTGACGTACGCCATCCTGCGTCGCAGGTAGCGCCAACCAGGATCCAAGCATCCGGCGCCCCCCGAAAGGGGGGCGTCGGGCTTTCCCGGGTCGGCTACGGGGGAGGGTCTGCGATCCCCGTTTTTTTCGTTTTCGCGACCCTGAGGTCTTCGGCGGTCCGACCGTCGCTCCCCGGTGCCCCGTGGGGGTAGACTGGGGCGACGGGCTCTATGCCGGGCCCTCGGAACCTCTCCACGGCCGGCCGAGAAGCATACCTGTGGCGCGTACGCTCGCGGGTGGGCTCCGAGGTCAGGAAGGAGGGTGGGAGTTGGAGAGCGACGAGCTGGGGTCCCTGCTAGACCGGGGAGGCGTGGCGAGGGATCTGGGCGTCGAGTTCGTCGAGCTGGAGGTGGGCCGGGTGGTGGCGAGGATGCCCATAGACGGCCGGCACCTGCAGCCGTTCGGCTACCTGCACGGCGGCGTTAGCGTCCTCCTGGCGGAGTCGGTCGCGAGCATAGGCGCCTTCCTGAACTGCCCTCCGGGCAAGGGGGCCTTCGGGTCCGAGATAAACGCCAGCCACCTCAGGCCGAAGCGAGCCGGTGGCGTCCTGACCGCCACCGGGACGCCGGTGCACGCCGGCCGCCGGAGCCAGGTGTGGCAGGTAATGGTAGAGGACGAGGACGGCAAGGCCGTGTGCGCCGTCCGCTGCACCGTGGCGATAGTGGACCTCGAATCCTGAGTAGAGGGACGAGGGCCAGAGACCCGGGGAGGGACCCTTGGAGATACAGAGCAGGACGTTCCTCGTCACCGGCGGCGGCTCCGGCCTCGGAGCGGCGACGGCGCGCCTGCTCGCCGAAGAGGGCGCGAACGTCGTGGTCGCCGACGTCGACGCCGAGGGTGGGGAGAGGGTGGCCGATTCGATAGGGAAGAGGGCGCGCTTCCGGCACACCGACGTGACCGACGAGGGAAGCGTCCAGGCCGCCATAGAGGCGGCTCGCGAGGCCTTCGGCGGCCTGCACGGCCTCGTCAACTGCGCGGGCGTCGGGCCCGCGAAGAAGGTGCTCGGCAGGGAGGGCCCCCACCCGCTGGAAGACTTCAGGAAGACCGTGGAGATCAACCTCGTAGGCACCTTCAACGCGATGCGGCTCGCCGCCGCCGTGATGGTCGAGAACGAGCCCACAGAGGGTGGCGAGCGCGGGGTGATGGTCAACACCGCCTCCGTTGCGGCCTTCGACGGCCAGATCGGGCAGCCCGCCTACGCGGCCTCGAAGGGCGGCGTTGTCTCCCTGACTCTCCCCGCCGCCAGGGAGTTCGCGCCTTTAGGCATCCGCGTCGTGGCGATCGCCCCCGGCATCTTCGAGACGCCGATGCTGGCGGCCCTCCCCGAGCCGGCGCGCGAGTCTTTAGGCAAGCAGGTCCCCTTCCCCGCGCGCCTCGGGCGCCCCGAAGAGTACGCCGCCCTCGTCAAACACATAGTCGAGAACCAGATGCTCAACGGCGAGGTGATACGGCTCGACGGCGCGATACGCATGGCGCCGAAGTAGTCCAAGCAGCCCAGGGCCGTGCCTGGAGATCAAGAGCCCCGTCTTGGAAGTTGCCGAGCCTTGGGCGCGTAAGATGGGAGGATCTCATTATCGCCGCCATGCTGCTGGCGCCGTCGAGCGCATCTTTGGCAGGCGTACCGATACTCTAGGCACCGGCGTGGGTAGAGCTCCCGCTGCGGGCGCTGGCCGTCCTCCCGTTCAGTGACCTCCGGCTCCGCCTAGTAGTTCCTAAGGTTCTCGCAGGCGCCGGTTGTTATGTTGTGCGCGGCGTGGTCCTGGCCCGAGAGGTAGACCGTGTCGGTGCCCGAGCCGCACGGGATCTCGTCGCTCCACTTGTCGCTCTCGGTGCGGGTGCCCGTGTAGATGGTGTCGTCGCCAGCGGCCCCGCTCAGCTCGTCCTCGCCGCCGCCGACGACCAGGTCGTTGCCCTTGCCGCCGTTGATGACGTCGGTGGAGCCCAGGCCGAACAGCCGGTCTGCGCTGCGCCTGCCTAAGATCGTGTCGCTGTGATCGGTGCCGACGATCTCGTCGTCGCCGGGCCCGCCGGTCGTCAGCGCCGCCTGGGCCACGGATCCGAGCGCGAGCACCGCGACCGCCACGGTCGCCACTATAAGAATGACCTTCCTCATCTGTGCCCCCTTCGCTCGGTGGCGCGGCCTTCCCGCGCCACTCCTTGCTCACCGACGCAGCGTAAGCGCGGAGGAGGGACGATTCGCCTAGCAAAGTGCCCGTTTTTTCTATGACAGATTGCACCGCCGGCACGGCGTCAAGCGCGAGGGAGACAGAAAGGTTGGGTTGCCAGGTCCGGGCCGGCGTGTGGTGGTGATAGGCATCAACAACGCGGGCCCCAGCGGTACTCCGACTATAAGGGTGGACGGCTCCAGGGTCGTGGGCGCCTCACGAACCTTTGATTACACAACGAGTGGGCCGGGGCTCTACGGGGCTTCGGCCCTCCTTTTTGCCCTGCTTCGCTAGAAAAGTTCCAAATCTAGTCCATTTGGGGGATGCGCTGCCCCAGAGCGACGCAATAACCTACTCCCGTAACGTTGCGGGGGCGGTGCGTTTGCTCCGCCTCATGAGAGCAAGCCAAGGAGATGAGGGTATGAGTAGGAGAGCGTCGGTGTTGTTGGTGCTGGTGCTCGTGGCTACCCTGGGCCTTGGCGCAGGGGTTGCGCTCGCGCAGGTCCAAGTCCAGGACGTCATCGACTGTCGCCACTCGGGCATTTGCTACGGCACCCCTGGCAACGACAGGATAACCGGCACCAACAGAAGCGACGAGATCCGCGCCAGGAAGGGTGAGGACCAGGTTCACGCTAGGAGCGGAAACGACATAGTCCTCGGCCAGCGGGGCGACGACCGCCCCGGTGCGTCGGGCAACCCAGCAAAGCGACTCGAGGGAGGGCCCGGGAACGACACAGTGAAGGGAGGCCTGGGTAAGGACAGCGTCACGGACTTTGCTGGCGAGGACGCAGACGCGCTCTGGGGCGGTCCGGGGCCCGACTTCGTCAACGGCGTGGACGGCGACAACAAGGACTACCTCAACTGCGGACCGGGCAACGACTTCTTCGACGCCGACCCCGGCGACAAGGTGCTGGCCAACTGCGAGCAACCTTTCTAGACGATACGAGCGCAGCCTGTGGCGGCGTACCGGGCCGGGGTCCTACGGGGCTCTGGCCCTTCTTCCGTGTCAGGGTGACCGCCGATGATGCCTCAATGGCCAGCTTCGCTGGTTAGCGAGGCTCGTATCGGACTATCGGCTTACCTCCGCTTCAAAGACCTCCTCATCGTCTTCTAGGGTCTGGGCAGGTTCGAAGTGGTAGACCTCTCGCCCTCGCTCCTTTAGCCACTCGTCGAAGGGGTCCTCTGACGAAGCGAACTTCTGCAGGGCCGTGCGCGGATCGTCACCCTCCCAGTACACGACTGCCATCTCACCCTGGGGCAAGCTCTGAAACCACACCTTCTCCTTGCGTATGCCCAGCCGGCGGCGAGACGCCTCGTACTCCTCCCGACGTGGTCCGCTGACCTCCTCGAAGATGGCCTTGGCCTCCTCCCGCTTGCCGGGGTTGATGAGCTGCGTGAAGCAGTAGACCGCCACGGGTTACCTCCTCATGCTCGTGGTCGTCAGCGTAGGAGCACCTTAGCAAGCGCCAGGTGAGCGTGCTTGTTGGCCACGCACGAACTTCGGTGAATAAGGCGGTCGGTGTCTTCCTGCTTGCTCTTCAGGGGTGTACCAGCGACGCAGCCAAAACCGCCCTAGTTTCTACGACCGGCTCTCGAAAGCCGCGGCCGCGGCGGCGCTGTCCTCGTAGCCACGGAAACGTGCGATCTTCCCGTCCCTGAGCGTGAAGGCGTGCACCCAGTCGGTGTCGACCGTCTTGCCCGTGCTCTTCACCCGAAAGGCGTAGTGCCCAAGCACCACCACCATGTCCTCTTCGGCGAAGAACCGCTCGGGCTCGAACTCGCTGATCTCCACCGCCCCGCCGAACGCCTCGAAGTACCCGGCCACCTGCTCTTGGCCGGTACGCGATCCGGCGTAGGGGACGACGTCGGGCGGGCCGGGGGTGGACCACTCGACGTCATCCGTGAGCACGGCGAGCACGCCCGGCACGTCGCCCCGCCCGAAGGCCGCGTAGGCTTGGTGGATGACCCGGAGGTTATCTTGTTCGTTGTGTTCGTTCATGTGCTTTGCCTACCTTCCCTAGATGGACATGCTCTAGCCTCGCTTGGCACCCGTTGTGCCCGCCGCGCCCAGCGCCAGCAGCCAGGGCAAGAGCAAGAGCGGCAGCCCGCCCGTACCCGGCAGCGGTCAATACCTGATCGTCGCCGGGATGACCTCGTCTCATCTGTCCCCGTACTGGCCCCCTCCTGCTCCTCCATCCGAGGCTACGTTACAGAAGCCTCCAAGAGGATGCCAGTACCCGCACCGCTACCACTTCGGGTTGGGCTCTCGGTGCGAAGAGAGCCGGACCCTTGCCTTCCTCTCCGACTCATGCCTCGGCGCCCGCACGCCCCAGACCCTTTATCGTCCTTATGAACCGCTTGCGGAGCTCCAGACCCCGGTCGTTGAGTTCGCCGTCGCGGATCTGACCTACGCCCTTCTCGGGTTCTATGGCGTCCACGCGGGTCGAACCGTCCTCCTCGTAGACGGCGATCTTGAGCAGCGCCAGGGTAGCGGCTCCCGCGTTCGCCTCGGCGGCGAGCCGCATGAACTGCGGGTCTACCCCGATCAGCACCTTGTAGGGCTCTTCCCCCTCCCGGAAAGGAGAGAGGTCCAGCTCCTCGAGCACCTCGATGCCATCTTCCCGAAGCGCCTCGCGCAGCCTTGCCGTGGCATCCTCGACACCGAAAGGAAGTGTGCTGTAGACGGTGGGCGAGAGCTCGCGGCGGTGCAGCTTTAGCTCCTCGGGGTCCGTCCCGTACTTCTGCTCCAGATAGGAGATCGCCTCGTCGGAGTCCGGGATGACCCTCTCCCCGTCCACCAACACCGGGATGGCTCTCGTCCCGGCTACCTCCTCGAGTTCCCCTCGCCTGTTCGTGGAGGCCGGGACGTTGACCACCTCGTAGTCGACGCCGAGCTCGGTGAGCTTTGCGCGGACGCGGTGCGAGAAAGGGCACCACTCGGCCTGGTAGAGTCTCATCTTCCTGCGCCTCCTTGATAACGTCTGCAAGCAAGCACTCCTCGGATGGTAGCACGGGCCAAGAAGCAAGCCTTACGTCCCTGACCTGGGCTTTGCCTTGTACGAGCACATCAACGCCGGCCGCTACCGCGCGGCCTACGACCTCTTCGACCCATCGAGGAAGCCTTGGGTTAGGGGCCCCGAGTTGGGTTGCTGCACAGGGACCAGGACGTCAGACGTGCCCTCGCCCCGCTGAAGACGCTGGCCGAGGAGACCGGGGTCGCCATGGTCGTCGTCAGGCACCTGAACAAGGGCGGCGGCGCGAGCCCCATCTAGCGTGGCGGCGGGTCCATCGGCATCGTCGGCGCAGCTAGGAGCGCGCTGCTGGTGGCGAGGCACCCCGAGGACGAGCGCCGCCGCGTGCTCGCGCGGGTGAAGAACAACCTCGCCGAGCCCGTCCCGTCGCTGGCGTTCGAGCTCGTCGGCACCAGCGAGGGATCGGTGCGGGTGGAGTGGAAGGGCGCAACGCACCACGCCGCCGACGCCCTGCTCGCGGCACCCGTCGATCCGGAGGAGCGCTCGGCCCTCGACGAAGCGATGGCGTTTCTGCGCGACACGCTTGAGGGTGGGCCGGTCTGGAACGTCGAGGTCAAGAAAGTCGCGCGGAAGGCCGAGATTTCGGAGGCGACGCTCCGGCGGGCGAAGACCGCGCTCGGGGTCCGCTCCTCCAAGGAGGGCAACGGCGCCTGGTCCTGGTCTCTGCCCGGCAGCGAACGTCGGCAGGCCGGAGAAGATGAACACTGAACACCTTGAGCATGTTGAGCCCCTTGGCCTAGGTAAGGGGAAAACTCATGCTCAAGGTGATGAGAAGAGTAATCTGGCTTACACATCGGAACCTGCTCAAGATGCTCAAGGCACTCACAGTCTCTGGAGGCGGGAGGACGATCGGGTCTCCCGCGAGCGCGTGGTCCTCGAACATTCGGCGAGCATCACCGTCGAGGAGATCGCCCAACAGATGCGCCGCTCCGGATCGGGCCTGGTCAAGGCACTCGCCACGTACCTCGAGAAGCCGAACGCCGAGCGCCTGGGGTGGCTCACCGGCGCCGTGCTGCACGCCAGAGGGCACAACATCGGCGAGTGGAAGCGTCACGCCGAGACGGTGGAGGAAGCGGCCGGCGACCCGAACAACCATCCGCTCGATTGCGAGTGCGGGGAGTGCGCGTGAGCACGAAGGAACTCAGGCGGCTAGAGCGTGAGTACCGCCGAGAGCGCGCGGCCATCCTCGAACATCCGGAGCTCTCCTGGGAGCAGAAGATGCGCGCGGTGCTGGAGCTGTTCAACCGCTACTGGAACAGGGAGAAAGATGGTGCGGAGGAAGGCTGAGAAGATGCGCGCCATGCCCGCCATCCTCCGCATTTGCGACATTCCCAATGGTTTGTCCCGTCCCACCCGTAGGTGGTAGGCCGTGAGCACGCAGTGCACCATCTGCCGGCACCCGAAGCGTGAAGAGATCGAAGATGCGCTCGTCCGGCGCGTCCCGATGAGGCGCATCGCGCGCCGCTACGACGTGTCGAAATCCGCCGTCGGGCGTCACTTCCACAGCCACGTCGCCGAGGAGCTGCTGGAGATGATGCGCGAGCGGGTCGAAGCACAGCGAGCGGCCAAGTTCGGACTCTCGCCCGCGCTGGCGGAGCGGCTCCGTATCGAGCGAGAGCGTGCCGAGACGTTGCGAAGAAAACTCGAAGCGGAAAGTGAGGAATGGCAATGACCGTAGAGCAACTTGG
>DATACV010000075.1:0-5956 GCA_036258875.1 Rubrobacteraceae bacterium | reverse complement strand
CGACGTCTCGGGCGAGGGCGTCCAGCAGGCTCTGCTCAAGATCCTGGAAGGGACGGTGGCCTCCGTCCCGCCGCAGGGCGGGCGCAAGCACCCGCACCAGGACTTCTTGCAGATAGACACGAAGAACATCCTCTTCGTCTGCGGCGGGGCCTTCGGGGGGCTCGAGGAGATCATCCGCCAGCGCATCGGCAAGAAGAGCATCGGCTTCGGGAGCGATCTCGACTCGCGCCTCAAGGAGGAGGCGGACATCATCCTGCAGCACGTCCAGCCGGAGGATCTGCTCAGGTTCGGGCTCATCCCCGAGTTCGTGGGCCGTCTGCCGGTGATATCGACCCTGCGCAGCCTGGAGCAGGAGGACCTCGTGCGCATCCTCACCGAGCCGAAGAACGCGCTGGTGAGGCAGTACCGGCAGTTCTTCCGCTACGACAAGGTGGACCTATCGTTTACCGACGAGGCCCTGGGCGCCATCGCGGAGCTGGCGCTCGAGCGGGGCACTGGGGCGCGGGGACTGCGCTCTATCCTGGAGACGGCGCTCCTGCCGACGATGTACGAGCTGCCGAGCCGTTCGGACGTGAAGGGGTGCGTGGTGGACGCAGACACGGTAAGGGAAGGCGTGCAGCCCTCCCTGGTTACCGGCTCCTCCAAGTACTCCTACGACGAAGAAGAGACCGCCTAAAGCAGGGCTTTGAACGAGGCCGAGCTACCCAAAACCTACGACCACCGCGCCGTCGAGGGCCGCATCTACGCCGAGTGGGAGCGGCGCGGCGCCTTCGAGGCCGACCCGAGCCACGATAAGGACCCCTACTGCATCGTGATCCCCCCGCCCAACGTGACGGGGGCGCTGCACATGGGCCACGCGCTCAACGGCGCGATCCAGGACACCCTCGTCCGGCGGGCGCGCATGAAGGGCTACGAGGCCCTGTGGCTGCCGGGCGTGGACCACGCTTCGATCGCGCTCCAGAACGTCGTCGAGCGCAAGCTCGTGCGCGAGGAGGGGAAGACCCGCTGGGACCTCGGGCGCGAGGAGTTCGTCGAGCGCTGCCGCGTCTTCGCCGAGGAGTCCCGCTCCCAGATACTCGGCCAGCTCAAGCGGCTCGGCGCGTCGGTGGACTGGCGGCGCCTGCGCTACACCATGGACGAGGCGTACATAGATTCTGTTCTTGGTGCCTTCGTCGAGCTCTACGAACGGGGTCTGATCTACCGCGGCTACCGCATCACCAACTGGTGCCCGCGCGACCGCTCCGCCATAAGCGAGCTCGAGGTGAACTACGAGGAGACGAACGGCAAGCTCTACGGCCTGCGCTACCCGTTCGTCGACGGCAAGGGTCCCGGCCCCGACGGCAACGACTTCGCCCAGGCCTTCTCCACCCGTCCGGAGACGATGCTCGGCGACGTCGCCCTCGTCGTCAACCCGGACGACGAGCGCTACGCTGACCTCGTCGGCCGGAGGGTCATGGTCCCGTTCGTCGAGCGGGAGATAGAGGTCTTTACCGACGAGTACGTCGACCCCTCCTTCGGGACCGGCGTCCTCAAGGTCACCCCCGCGCACGACCCCAACGACTTCGAGATAGGGGCCCGCCTCGGCCTCGAGCCCGTCAACGTCCTCAACCCCGACGGCACGATGAACCAGGCCGCCGGTCCCTTCGAGGGGATGAAGCGCGAGGAGGCGCGGGCTGCCGTCGTCGAGCGGCTTGGCGAGGTGGGGCTGCTCGGGGAGGTTCGAGACTACCGCTACCGGGTCGGGCACTGCGACCGGTGCGGGACCGTCATCGAGCCCTGGTTAACCGAGCAGTGGTGGGTCTCCATGCGCGAGCTCGCGGAGCCCGCCATAAGGGCGCTCGAGAAGAAGGAGATCATAGTCTACCCCGACTCCTGGCGCCGCGAGACCATCCGCTGGCTCGAGAACATCCACGACTGGAACGTCTCCAGGCAGCTGTGGTGGGGACATCGTATCCCGGTCTGGTACGGCCCCGAGGGCGAGGTAGTCGCCTCCATGGAGTCGCCCGGCGAGGGCTACGAGCAGGACCCGGACGTGCTCGACACCTGGTTCTCGTCGGCGCTGTGGCCGTTCGCCACCCTGGGGTGGCCCGAGGAGACCGAGGACCTCGCGTACTTTTACCCGACGAGCCTGCTCTCTACGGCGCGCGAGATCATGTACCTGTGGGTGGCGCGCATGATCATGATGGGGTTGCGCTTCCGGGGCGAGATACCCTTCGAGAAGGTCAACGTCCACTCCATCGTGCTCGCCGAGGACGGCACGAAGATGAGCAAGTCCAAGGGCAACACCATAGACCCGCTCGACCTCTTCGACGAGTACGGCGCCGACGCGGTCCGCTTCGGCCTCCTTTACCAGTCCTCTACCCAGGACTTCGCCTACTCCTACGAGCGGGCCGAGCTGGGAAGGAGCTTCGTCACCAAGCTCTGGAACGCGACCCGCTTCGTGCTCGCCTACACGCGGGTCGAGGAGGTGCGCGAGGCCTCGCCTTCGGACCGCTGGATCCTCTCGGAGCTGAACCGGACCATCTCCGAGTACGACAGGCTCCTCGAAGAGTGCGAGTTCTCCGAGGCGATGCGCGTGATCTACGGCTTCGCCTGGAACCAGTTTGCCGACTGGTACATCGAGATAGCGAAGGCCGCCCCCTCGCCCGCGACGCCGCACGTCCTGCGCGAGGTGTTCTTCGCCATCCTGAAGCTCCTGCACCCGGTCATGCCGTTCGCGACCGAGGAGATGGCCCACGTCCTCGGGGAGGACGAGCTGCTCGTGCGCCGGCGCTTCCCCGAGCCCGACCGCTCCCTGGAAGACAGGGAGGCCGAAGTGTTGCTCGACCGCACCAAGCGGGCAGTCTCGACCGTGCGGTCGTTCCGGGCCGAGTCGAAGGTCGAGGGCACGCTCGAGGGTCGCGTCTCGGGTGAGGTGGACCTCGAGGTCTTCTCCGCGCTCGCGGGGGTCAGGCCCGTCGAGGCTCTCGACGGGTCGGCGAAGGCGACGTTGCTCGCGGGGGACGCGGTGGTCGAGATCTCGCTCACCGACGAGCTCAGGCGCGGGGAGATCGAACGCCTCAGGAAGGAGATCTCACGCGTCGAGGGCGAGGTCGCGCGCGCCCGCGGCAAGCTCTCGAACGAGAAGTTCGTCGAGAGGGCTCCCGTCGAGGTGGTCTCCGGCGAGCGGGAGAAGCTCTCGGCCAACACGCGCGTGCTCGAGACTCTGAACCGGCGGCTGGAAGAGTATCTCTAGGAGACGCCCTTCAACCGATAGACCCTCCTTCGCCGGCGTGCGCGACGAGCTGGACCGCCGGCGCCACGTAACCCTGGGCCTCGAGCGGATCGCGGCCCTGCTGAGGTCGCTCGGGGATCCCCAGCGCTCGCTGAGAGTCGCCCAGGTCGTCGGCACGAACGGCAAGGGGACGACCGCCGTTGCTCTTGCCGCGGCGCTCGAGGCGGCCGGGTTCGCCTCGGGCGCCTACCTCTCGCCGCACGTGCTCTCCTACACCGAGCGCGTGATGCTCCGCGGGGCGTACGTCTCCGAGGAACGGTTCGCCGCCGCGATGGGGGAGGCTATAGAGGTAGCCGACGCGAACGGTGTGCCCGCCTCGCAGTTCGAACTCTTGACCGCCGGGGCGCTGAAGCTCTTCGCCGAAGAGGGGCTCTCGTGGGGAATACTCGAGGCGGGGCTCGGGGCGCGGCACGACGCGACCTCGGCGGCCGAGCCGGAGGCCGTCGTTCTGACCAACGTAGGCCTCGACCACAGCGAGTACCTGGGAGAGACGGTCGAGGAGATCTCGCGGGAGAAGCTCGCCAGCCTCGCGCCCGGCGCCGTCCTGATCCTCGGCACGGACGACCCGCGCGTCGCCGCGATAGCCTGCGAGAGGTGCGAGGAGACAGGCGCCCGCCTCGTCGAGGCCGCCATCGGGGAAGAGGCGCCCCTCTCCGACGACCTGCCTCCCTACGCTGAGCGGGACGCGCGGCTGGGGCTGCGGGCGGCGGAGGTCTTGCTCGACCGGACGTTTACCGGAAAGGAGCGGGCGAGGGTGGCGCGAAGCATAACCGATGCGCTGCCGGGCCGGTTCGAGGTGCACGAGGTAGGCGGCGTGCCCGTCGTCGTGGATGGCGGGCACAACCCGGCGGGCATAGAGGCGACGCTAGAGGCGGTGAAGAGCAGCTACGGCGGACGACCGCTCGGCGTCGTCTTCGGGGTCTTGCGAGACAAAGACGTCGGAAGTATGCTAACCAGGATGCGGAAACAGGCCCGCGTCCTCGTGCTGACGCTTCCTGAGGGCGAGAGGGCCACGGACCCCGCGCACCTCATGCGCGAGCACGGTCCACGGGACCGCGAAGGGAGGCGGGCTCGGGTGGAGGCCGATGTCGTGAGGGCCGTCGAGTTGGCGGCCGAGGAGATCAGGGACGAAGGCGGCGTGGTGCTGGTGACGGGCTCGCTGCAGACCGCCGCGCCCGCCCTGCGGTGGCTGCGTGCGCGGTAGCGCTGCCTGGAAGCTGGCGGGGTTGCTGCTCGTCGTCGCGGTGGTGTCCTTCGCCCTGGGCTACGTTATGATGATGAGGTTCATCCTGTGAGCTTCCCGGCGTTACTCGCGCAGCAGGACGCGGATCCGTTCCGGATCATCACGGAGTTCCTGCAGAGCCCGATACTGCGCATCACGGCCCAGCTGATAGTGCTCCTGTTCATCGTCGTGTGGGTAGCGCTCGTCTACTGGACCTACACCGACGCCGGGAGGAGGGGGACCTCGGGGGTACTCTGGGGGATCGTGGCGGTCATCCTGCCCTACCTCGGGACGATCATCTACCTCATCGTCCGCCCGCCCGAGTACCTCGAGGAGTCGCGCGAGCGCGAGCTGGAGCTGGCGATCCTGGAGAGGGAGCTCAGGAACAACACCCTGCTCTGCCCCAACTGCCGCAACCTGGTCGAGAAGGACTTCCTGATCTGCCCCGTGTGCAACTGGGAGCTCAAGAAGCCCTGCGTCAACTGCGAGCGGTCGATAAACATGGAGTGGGAGACGTGCCCGTACTGCGGCACCAACCAGCGCAGCGGCAAGCGCATCGGCTGGTAGAAGGAGGCTAAGTCTTGGAAGAGACCCTGGTGCTGGTCAAGGGGGACGGCGTGCGCCGCCGGCTCATAGGCGAGATCATCGGCCGCCTGGAGCGTAAGGGCCTGGAGATAGGCGCTCTCCAGCTCATGAGCGTGAGCCGCGAGCTGGCCGAGCAGCACTACGCCGAGCACCGCGAGAAGCCCTTCTTCGAGGAGCTCGTCGAGTTCATCACCTCCTACCCCGTGGTCGCGATGCGCGTACGCGGCGAGGGGTCCATAAAGACGGTGCGCAACCTGATGGGCGCGACGAACCCCGCCGACGCCGCCCCGGGCACGATCCGGGGCGACCTTGCCCTCTCGATGCCGGACAACCTCGTCCACGGCTCGGATTCACCCGAGAGCGCCGCCCGCGAGCTGAAGCTCTTTTTCGGCTCCTAGAGACGCCTTGCGGCTCGTCCTCGCCTCCGAGTCCGCCCGGCGCGTTGACCTGCTGCGCGCAGCGGGCTACGGCTTCGAGACCCGGAAGAGCGGCTTCCCCGAGGTGACGCTCGAAGACCCCAGGGAGACCGTCCTCGTAAACGCCCGCGGCAAGGCGCTCGCGGTCGCCGGGGGCGAGGACGATGCTGTAGTCCTCGCCGCCGACACGGTCGTCTACCTGCCGGACGAGAGGGTCGTACTCGGACAAGCCGGAAGCGGCGAGGAGGTGCGCAGGATGCTCCTGCTGTTGCGCGGTCGCGCCCACGAGGTCCACTCCGGGGTCGCCGTCGCCGCCGGTGGCGAGTTGGCGGTGCGGCACGCGGTCACGGCGGTGCGCATGCGGGCGTACGGCGAGGAGGAGCTCGAGGCCTATGTAGACCTCGGCGAGGGCGTAGGGAAGGCGGGAGGGTACGCCATACAGGGCAGGGCTGCGGCGTT
>DATACV010000074.1:0-16003 GCA_036258875.1 Rubrobacteraceae bacterium | reverse complement strand
TCGTCTATTATCCTCTGGAGCTCTTCGTTTATCTGCTCCCGGTTGGTCAGCAAATCATCGAGGTCCTTCTGACCTATGACGCTCCTTAAGGTGGTCTGGCTTATCTGGCTGGTAGCCAGGACGTGGTTTTCGACCTCGATGACGCTCTTGTTGGGGTCGATGACCCGGAAGTAGACGACGGCGTTGACGCGGGCGGGCACGTTGTCGCGGGTTATGACGTCTTGGGGGGGCACGTCCATGGTGACGGTCCTGAGGTCCACCTTGACCATCTTGTCCACGAAGGGGAGCAGGATGAAGAGGCCGGGCCCCTTGGGCCCACCCCTAACGCGCCCGAGCCTAAAGATCACGCCCCGCTCGTACTCCTTGACCACCTTGATGGCGCTGATCAGGACCCCGGCTACGAAGATGACGATTATCACCAACACGATGGCCGAGAAACCCAGTGCGGCCGCCTGCAACAACGCGAAAGCCATGGTAGATCCTGCTCCTATCCGTTCTGTGCGGGCCGTCGTGGCCCGCCTCTCCAGATTGTACCACCGGCAATTCCAGACCCCGGGGCACGTAAAAGGGGAGGCCCGCTAGGAACCTCCCCCTGTTCAGTGGTGGCTACGGTTTTCGGTCTGGCGGGGCCCCTATCCGGGTGGCCGCCGGGCGTTTACAGGAACGTGATGTGGACGTGATCCATGTGGCCGGGGCACGATTCTTCCCACCCGGTTACGTAGTTGACGTAGAGGTCCTGCCAGCACGTGTACTCGACGTCGTACTTACCCAGCGCGTAATCGCGTACCTGATTGCCGAGCGCCACGTCGGTGGTCCAGACATCCAGGTCCATGCCGTCCCAGTGGTAGTCGCTGTAGCCGATCCCTGTGACCCGCAGCCCGAACCTCTCCTGCAGGTCGCAGCCGGCCTGCGCGACGTGGGGCTCCACGCCGCCGAAGTCGTCACCGCACGGGGAGGGCCCGCCGCCAGCAGGCTTCGCGGCCGGCTCCGACGCCGACGCGGAGGCCGAAGCCGACGCCGAAGCCTCATCCTCTTTTGCCTCTGCCGAAGCGGAAGCAGAAGCTTCCTCCAGCCTGCGCTGTTCGGCCCTCTCTTCGGCGGCCCGGCGCGCGGCCGCACGCTCCGCGGCCTCCTCCTGTGCGGCCTCCCTGGCGGCGGCGCGCTCGGCGGCCTTCTCTGCCGCCCTCTCTTCGGCGGCACGCTCGGCGGCCCTCTGTTCAGCCCTCCGCTCCGCGGCGGCCTCCCTTGCGGCGGCGCGCTCGGCGGCCTTCTGCTCTGCGGCAGCCTGCTCGGCGGCGGCCTGCTCTATGGCCGCGAGCTCGGCGGCCTCTTCCCGCGCGGCCTGGCGCTCGGCCCTCCGCTCGGCCGCGGCGGCCTGCTCGGCGGCGAGCTCGGCCTGGCGCTGGGCTTCCTCTGCGGCAGCCTGCGCGGCGGCCTCCTGCGCGGCAGCCGCCTGCTCGGCGGCGAGCTCGGCCTGGCGCTGCTGGGCCTCCTCTGCGGCAGCCTTCCTGGCTGCCTCCGCTGCCTGGCGGGCGAGCCTGGCCTGGCGCTGTTGCTCGGCCTCGATCGCCGCCTGAAGGTCGGCGTTGAGCGAGCCCAGGTACTCCTCGGCCTCGGCCTCGGCATCGGCGACCTGCTCCTTGTTGTTCAGCGCCTCGTCGACCGCCTCGACCCTGCGCGCGCGCTCGGTCTCGAGCTTGCTCTTGCGATCCTCGATCTCGTTCTTGGCCTGCAGGACGGCCTCGTACGCGGCGCGCTCCTCCTCCAGGAGGCGCATCCAGAGGTCGACCCGCGAGGCGAACTGCGAGAAGTCGTCGACGCCCACGAGGACGTCCACGAAGCCAACGTTCCCGCTCCTGTAGACCTGCGAAGCCCGCTCCTCGAGCGACGCCTCCGCCTCCGCCAGATCCTCCTCAGCGGCCTGCAGATCCTTCTCCGCGTCGGCTATCTGCCCGTTGAGCTCGTTCATCTTGTGGAGGGCGATGTTGTAATCCGCCAGGGCGTCGCTCTCCTGCGACCGGATCTCCATCAAGCGTTCCTGGGCGGCGGAGATCTCCTCCTCCGTCGTTGTGTTGCCGTCCTCGGGAGCCTGAGCTCCGGCAGAGATCCCCGTCGCGAGAACAAGCATGGTGACAACACCTAAAAACACGATGAAACGCACCCGTCTGGGCATACGTCCAGGCTCCTTCCCGGCTGTTCTATATGTCGTTGTACAAGGGGATCTTTTGGAGAATCCCCCCTCCTAAGCCGGGCACTTTAGATAACCGCCTATCCTCACGCAACGCCCCCGAAAGCTCAAAACCCGCTCGCCAAGCGCAAAAGCGGCTTAAATAAAGGGAATGCGTGTTGCCTTGCCGAAATAGATTTTTAACAAAATTTAATATTTGTAATGCTGGCGCAAGCCCGCGGGGGTATAGAGACACCCGCTAGATCGGTACACTTCTGACCACACCCTCCTGAGGAAGGTTTCGGTCGCGGGTGGCTACGGGTCGCGACCGTTGGCCGTAGAGCTGCGGAACGCCAAGGCGCTCCGCGAATCACTATGTTCCAGCCTACACTCTGGGACTATTGCCAGCGAGTTTTAGGTATCGCTTTACTACTGGCGAAAACAGCCACTTACTGGGCTTCAGGGAAGTTGCATCTAGCCATCGAGGCCGAGATCAGAGTATGAAAGGATATGGTAAGCAGCGCTTTTTAGCCTCGTGTTGTTAACCCTGACGCTACGTGCGGTACGCACCCGTGGGCGCAGCTTCTAGCACTCAATGGACGAACCTCTAGGTCGCGGCCCCCGATCGCTCCGACGAACATTTGGGCCGTCGGTGCGGAAATCTTCCAGAATGGATTCGTTGGCTTGCTCGTCGGGTATGAGGACTGCGTCCCCGTTCGGCAGGGTCTCGGGCTTTCCCCTGAGCTGTGCAGAGCTCATATCACCGTCTGCGCCGTACCCTGTGAGCATCCGTCCGAGTGAAATCGCTTGGACGATCCCCAGATCCGTTTCGATATTCTCGTTTATGATCTTGACGATCTTGGGTAGCTGGGTAATGGTGTTCCACTCGAGGGCCTGGGCCCGTAATGCGGACACTAACTGCTGCTGGCGCTCTATGCGGTCGAGATCGCCGCAGGGGGTCCCCCGGTAGCGGGCAAAGGCTAGCGCTTCTAGCCCGTCCAACTCCTGCGTGCCGGTGGGTATGTAGACGCGATGACCTTCTATTCCCACCCGTATCCGCTGCTCTACTTCGAGTGTGATGCCGCCTAGAGCGTCGATAACCGCCTTGAAACCCTCGAAGTCCACGATGGCGTAGCGATCTATGGGGATGCCGGTTAAATTCTCCATCACTGACTTTGCCTGCTCTATGCCGCCGTAGGCGTAGGCATTGTTGATTCGGTCCTCAACCCCCGGCGCTACTTCTACCAGAAGATCTCTCGGCACCGAGAGCAACTCGACGCTCCCGGTCTGCGGGGTTACCTTGATGAGCATCATCGTGTCCGAATGGGGTTGCCAGCCCTCGGGATCATCCGGTCGGCGATCTACCCCGAGAACGAGAACGTTGAGCGACTCCGAGGAGGCCTTCAGAGGTTCCTCGGGGGCCGGTTTGTCCGGAGCGTTGCGTGTTGGCTCGTTATCCGAGGAGGCGCCCGAACTTCGGATCGTCTCAGAGGCCGAAGCTCCACTCTTCTCTGCCAATGTTGCGGTGGACTCTTGCGCCTCGTGGGGCGACTGCCGGTACGCAGCCGAGGCAACGCCGGAGGACCGGACCTCTCCTGCTTTATTCGCAGAGTTGCCCAGCGCAAGGCCGCCACCATCTTGGACGAAGATCCCGACAGAGAACCAGATACTCAAAAAGAGACCGACCAAGACCACAAAGGCCATCAGCCGTCTTCTTCGGTACTGCGCACGCCGCTGTCTGCGGCGCGCTGCACGAGCCTTGTTATCTAGCTCATGCACGACTCTTACCACTACCCCCCCTATGGTAAGTGCACAATAAAGCCGCAAATAGAGACTCTATTGACCTTCACGGCGTTACAATGCGGAAAGAGTACGGCATCCGAACTAAGATTGCTATGGGATGCAGAGTCCCTAGCTATCACAGGGTATCTCAGATGTTACGGAGTGGTCGAAAGTGTAGCGACCTGAAGCCGTAACCATCACGGCCTCGATCGTGAGGAGACCGTAAACAGATACGCTCCTTAAAGCGAAACTGTATCGACCTGGGGGAACCTTAGGCTATAGAGACAGCCCAAGAAAGGGTGTGGTCGGAAGTGTACCGATTCCGGGCGTGTCTCTATACCCCGGCGCAAGCCCGCGGTAGTTTGGGGCGGTGTTCTAGGCGAGTCTATGGGGGAACTCTGGCGGCATGGGTGCTATCTCTTTCAGGGCGAGAAAGGCTCGCCAGAAGCGCTGCTTGGCGGCTTCGGTGTCGAGGGCCGGGGCGAGGGCGGGGAGCGAGAGGCCCGCTGTACCTTTTGTCCAGGCGAAGGGGGCGCCGGGCTCGGCGGTGGAGAAAGAGGTTCTCGCGAGGGGGTGTTCTATCTCGTCGAGGTCGCGGGCGGCTCCGGGGCCGACCGCCACGAGGGCGTGGGGCTCGGCGGCGAGGATCTCCCGGGCGAGGAAGCCGGTGGAGGCGTAGGTCACGTAGGCGTCGGGTAGTCCTACGGTCTTGAGGCTGCGGTCCAGGGCTTGCAGGACCCGGGGACCCACCGGCTGCTCGACCACCAGCATCACCCCGGAGGCGGGGTCCCCGAGCGGGGCCGGGTTGCCCGAGTCCTTTATGAGACGGGAGATCTGGGAGAGCTCGTGCGCCGTCTTCGCCCGGTACTCGCTCGCCGCGTCGCGGCGCCCCTTGCCCGCCTTATCCGCGGGTCGCACGGCGGACGTGGAGTATTCGCTGGGCGGTAGTTACGAGGGCGCCCGCGGCGACCAACCCCAGACCGAACGTCAGCAGCCCCGCGATCGAGAAGACCGAGAGGATCACGACCCTGCCGGCGCGCTCGAGCAGGCCCACCTTGCACTCTATGTTGAGCCCTTCGGCGCGGGCGCGGGCGTAGGAGGTGAGCAGGGAGAAGGTCATCGCGACGCCGGCCAGGAGGGCCTCGAAGGGACGGGCCGCTGCGGCGTAGAAGAAGACGATGCCGACGAAGATCGCCGCCTCCGAGAGCCGGTCAAGGGTCGAGTCGAGGAAGGCGCCGAAGGCGCTCATCCGGTTCGACTCGCGGGCGACGTCGCCGTCGAGGGCGTCGAAGAGACCCCCGAGGAGCATCACGAGGCCCGCGACGCGGGCGTACCCCAGCCCGAAGAGCACGGCGGCCACCACCGCTAGCGTCCAGCCCAGAACGGTGAGCGTGTCCGGGCGCACCCGCAGGGCCGAGAGCAGCCGGACCAGTGGGTGCAGGAGCGGGCGGAGGGTGTCCTTCAGGGAGAACGGTCTGCGTGGCTCGCGGTGCGGAAGGCTCAAGCGCTCACTCCTTTCCGGGGGTCGCCGACGGAGGCGGCTGCGCGACGGCCGGTAGCTCCTCCCTCTCTTCCGTGGCGGGCTTCACGGGAGGCTTTCCCCAGTCCTCGAAGATCAGGGTCCCCCGCAGATAGCGGATAGTGGCTGCGATGATGGCGACCGAGGGGACAGCGAAGATCGCGCCTACGATGCCGTAGAGGGCGGTCCCCGCGAGCGTGGCGAAGAGGACCCACAGAGGGTGGACGCCCACCGAGCCGCCCTGGATCCTCGGCACCAGGATGTTACCCTCGATCTGCTGGGCCACGAGAAAGAGCCCCGCGACTATCAGGGCCTCGGAGAAGTCCCCGACGAAGAGCGCTATCAGGACCGCAGGGACGGCGCCGAGGAAGGCCCCGATGACGGGGATGATCTCGGTCAGGCCGACCCACAGCCCGATGAAGAGCGAGTACTTGCCGATGACGAAGAACGCTATGGCCCAGCCTATGACGCCCATGATCGCGCAGAGGGCGAACTGCCCTTTGAGGTACCTGATCAGGGTCCGCTCGACGGCGTGGAAGAGCTCGACGGCGTGATCGCGCACCGTCCCGGGGATCGCCTGCAGCGTGGCGCGGGTGATCCTCTCCCGGTCGAGGAGCAAATAGATGGAGACTATGAGCATGAGCAGGAGGTTGAGCACGGTGCCGAAGGCGCCGAAGACCCCGCCGATGAAGCCCGTGGCCACGTTGAGCATCTGCCCGGCGGAGGGGGCGTTGCGCTGGAGGAACTGCGTGATCGCCTGCTCGTCCAGCTGGGCGATGCGCCCTCCCACGTAGGGCAGGCCCTGCGCCCGCCCCACCAGCGCGTTCGCCCGCTCGACGAGGGCGTCGGGGTTCTGCACCAGGCTCTGCACCTGCCCGATGGCGGGGATTATGAGTACCAGGAGGGCCGCGATGACCGCGAGGATGAGCGTTGCGAACACCCCGACCACCGCCAGGGCCCTCGGGACGCGCAGATGCTCGAGGCCGCGTACCACGGGGTTGAGGGCGTAGGCCAGGATGGCGGCCATGAGGAACGTCAGCAGCACCCCGCTGAGCTGGCGGACGAAGACCACGAGCAAGAGGAAGCCCACGGCGATCAGGATGTACTGCAGGTATGTCGAGACTACCAGTTTTCTGGTGGGCACCCGGATCTCCGATCGAGGGCTCTGTTGCCCCAAATATACCAGCCCAGTGCGCCGCAGCGGCAAGTTTACAGCCCACTGACCCCTCTGTATAATCCTCCCCCAGTATGCGAGGGGGAAACCTGCAGAATTCCCGGTACTTCGGACAGAGCCACCAGGCTCCGTCTGCATCTCGAGCGAACCTGAGGAGCGTGACCCCGTCCCACCGGCCCGGCCGGCGTCCCGGCGTCCTCGACGAGCGTCGCGAGGCCCGCAAGGCTAACAAGGCGAGCATCTACCGCAGGCGGCGCGCCATGGCCGTGGGCCTCTTCTTCTCCTTCGCGCTGGCGCTCGTCTTCGCGGTGACCCTTCAGGCCCCGGGCGCGGCCGAGCCCACCGTGCCCATAGACCCCGGCAACGCCGCTCCCGACACGGTGCTGGCGAAGGCCGCGGGCGTCGATATCTCCACCCCCATCCGGCCGGAGAGCCTCACGGGCCTCGGCTACCATCCGGAGGGCGAGAGCCTGGCCGAGATGGCGCCTCGCGGCGAGAACCTCTCCGCGAACCCGATCTTCGACCTCCTCTCCAACGGGTCGACCCCGGAGGACATCCGCTACCACGTGATGGACGCCGCCGGTCGCGCCGGTCCCAGGACCGGTGCCCTCGACGTCGGCGCCCAGGCGGGGACCACGGTCTACGCTCCGGTCACCGGCATGGTCACCGCCATCCGCCCCGACCCCATGGTCCAGGGGGCCAACGTCGTCGAGATCAAACCCGACGCCAACGCGAACGTCCGCGTCACCGTCTCCCTCGTGCAGAGCGACGAGGCGAACGCGGGCGTCACGAGCCGCGTGACGGCCGGGATGACCGAGCTCGGCACCGTGGCCGACTCGGCCGAGGTCCTTGACCCTCAGCTCTCCTCCTACACCTCCGACGCGGGCAACCACGTCACCGTCTCGGTCCCGCGCGTGGGCTAGAGCCCGACGGCCCACCCGGGCGTGTATCATAGGCGGATGTTCCTCGCCATCTTCCAGCAGAACCCCGCCGCCGCGGTGGCCCTCCTGCTCGGCCTCGTCGTGGGCGTCGTGGTGCACGAGGCGTCGCACGCATACTCGGCCTACCTCCTCGGCGACGACACGGCCTACCGCGCCGGCAGGGTTACCCTCAACCCGGCCTCCCACCTGGACCTCCTGGGGAGCATGATGTTCCTCATGGCGGGCTTCGGCTGGGGCAGGCCGACGCCCGTGAACACCTCCAAGCTCAAAGGGGGCGTGCTCGGCCCCGTCGCCGTCGCCGCCGCGGGTCCCCTCTCCAACCTCCTGATAGTCGCCGCCTGCGCCGCCCTCTACCTGCTGCCCGCCTTCCAGAGCGGGTACCTGCAAGTGATCGTGCTGCTCGCGGCCTTCGGCAACGCGCTGCTCTTCGTCTTCAACCTGATCCCCATCCCCCCGCTCGACGGGGCGAAGGTGATCTTCCCGTTCCTGCCCCGCTCCCTGAACGGCTTCGTGGACTTCATGAACCAGTACGGGCCCGTGATACTCCTCGCCCTCGTCCTCCTCACGTTCCTGCCCATGCTCCCCTCCCCCCTCTCCTACATACTCGTCCTAGTAGGGCCTGTCCTCTCCGTCTTCGGTCTCCCACCAATTTTTTAGAGGCTTTGAGGTTGTGAGGTTCTAAGGCTTTGAGGTGTCGAGGCGACGATTCGCAACCTTCGACTGGCCCTATGCCTAAGTACCTGAAAGCCTAAGAGCCTGAAAAAAGAGGGGCAACGACGGTCCGCAGGGAGGGGGGAGAATCTACGAACCTACGCTGCCCCACGCTTATTCTACCGCCAAAAACTCGGTCTATGAGATTAAACCTGAAGCTCAACCTGAAACTCTTGCCGGATCGATCAGCGCAAAACAGGCTCGAAGATCCGGACCCCTGAGACCTGGTGCCTGGAACCTGATGCCTCCTTAAGAGAGGCTGGGGGAGCGGTGTACGTCCCTCGAATCGGAGGTGAGGGGGAGGGCGACGGAGAAGGTGCTACCGGTCCCGGGGCGGCTCTGCACCCGGATCTCGCCGCCGAGGTGGTCGGTGATCTCGCGCGCCAGGGCGAGCCCGAGCCCGGTGCCGTCGGCGCGGGAGGAACCCTGGGCGCGGTAGAAGCGTTCGAAGATGTGCGGTATCTCGGCCTCGGGGATGCCACAACCGCGGTCGGTGATGCTGATGACGGCGTGGCCGTCCTCGCGGGAGAGGCTGAGGTCCACGGGGTCGCCCTCTCCGGAGTACTTGAGGGCGTTGTCGAGCAGGATGGCGAGCATGCGGTGCAGCTGGGTCGGGTCGGTCACGACGGGCGGGACGCCCTCGTCCGCATGGACGCTCATAGGACGGCCCGTGTAGCCGAAGTCCCGGCGCAACGCGTGCAGGAGGTCCTCCAGGTCCACCTCCTCGGTGCGGAAGGTGGTCGCGTTCGCGTCGAGGCGGCTGAGGTCGAGCAGGGTACGGGCGAGGCTCTGGAGGCGCTCGGTCTGGGAGCGCATGTCCTTGAGGAACTCCGCCCTGACCCGCTCGTCTTCCTCGTCTTCGAGCATCTCCAGGTAGCCCGAGAGCGCGGTCAAGGGCGTCTTCAGCTCGTGGGAGGCGTTCGCTATGAACTCCGCCTTCGCGCGCTGCACGCGGCGCTCCTCCGTCACGTCGCGCAGGATGGCCAGGGCGCCGTCCTCGAGGGGGGCGGCCCGGATCTCGATGATCCTGTCCCCCGCACGCGCCTCGGGCTCGGTGGTGGGCCCGGAGTAACGCGTCTTGGCGAGGACCTCCTGCAGCCGGATCTGGAAGTCCAGGTCCGAGGACTCGAGGAGCTCGCGGGCGCGCGGGTTGAGAAAGACAGCGTTCAGGTTATTGTCCACGCCGACGACCGCGTCGGTCATCCCGTCGAGGATAGCGCTCCCGCGCTCCTTCTCGTGCCTGATCTGCTCGAAGGCGCCCTTGAGGGAGGCGGCCATCGCGTTGAACGTGGCGCCCAGAGAGCCCACCTCGTCCTCGACGCGGGTCTCTATCCGCTCGTCGAAGTTGCCGGCTGCCAGCCTCTCGGCGGCGACCCCCAGGCGGCTGATGCGGCGCGAGATCAGGGAGGCAGCGAGGTACCCCGCGAGCCCCGCGAGGACCAGCGCCAGCGCGCCCGCGAGCAGGGCCACCCGTTCTATCCTGTTCAGCGTCGTCTCCACGTTCTCGATGTCGCTCTCGGTGAAGATCTCGCTGAAGACAACCGCCGTCCCCTCCTGGCCCGTGACCTCCGTCGTGTCCATCGGGACGGCGTAGGTGGCCAGGATCTGGCCCGCGCGCGGGCCGGACTGGATCTTCTCGAGCCTCATCCTCGGAACCTGGCTCTTCACCGCGTTCTTTACGACGCCCCCGTCCCACTCTCGGAGGTCCCTGTCGCCCAGGAGCTTCTCGCCGTTCTCCGCCTTGACTATCCCCCACTGCAATCCCCGGGTGACGGCGAAGGTTTTTAGCTGCGTCACGTCAGGCTGGTTGTCGCGGCGGAGCAGGTCCTCGAACTGCTCGGCCACCGACTCGAAGCGGGCCTGGCTAGCCCGGTCGAGGGTGTCCTCGAAGATGGGACGCACGATCTCGTAGGCCACGACCGCGGCGAAGGCGGTAACCAGGACGAACAGGGCGGTGAGCCAGATGCGCATGCTGACGCGCGGCTTGAGCCCCTTCTTGAGCCTCGGGTACAGGCGCCGCCTGGCCTTGGGCCTGGCGGCGGAGCCAGGCTTCTCTCCGAAGGTCCTCTCCCTAGCGGAAAACATACCCGACGCCCCGCGCGGTGTGGATAAACTCGGGGTTGCGGGGGTCGCGCTCGATCTTCTCGCGCAGGTGGCGGATGTGGACGTCCACCGTGCGCTCGTCGCGGAACTCGTCGCCCCACACCCTCCTGAGCAGCGCGCTGCGCGAGAACACCCTGCCGGGGCTCGAGGCGAGCGTCACCAGGAGCTCGAACTCGGTGTAGGTGAGATCGACCTCCTCGCTGCCCACCGACACTCGGCGGCTGGGGAGGTTGATGCGCAGCCCGTCGTAGTTGAGCTCGTCCGGGCGCTGGCCCGCGGGGACTGCGGCCCGGCGCATGATGGCTCGCACGCGCGCGACCAGCTCCCGCACGGCGAACGGCTTGGTGACGTAGTCGTCGGCCCCGAGCTCGAGCCCCACGACCCGGTCTATCTCGTCGTCTTTGGCGGTGAGCATGATGATGGGCACGTCGCTCTGCGCCCGGATGCGCCTGCACACCTCGGTGCCGTCGAGCTTGGGTAGCATGATGTCAAGGATGATGAGGTGCGGCTCGTAGCTCTTGAAAGCCTCCAGGGCCTCCTCGCCGTCGCCAACGGTCTGGACCTGGAATCCCTCCCGCTCCAGGGCGTGCGACAGCATCTTCTGCAGCGACGGCTCGTCGTCCACCACGAGGATCCTGCGGGTCACACCCTGTAAGCCCTGCACCATAGCCTTACGCCCTCTTCACGTAGCCCAAAACTACCTGCACACTTGGGCTTATTCTATCATGATGGGGTACTTGCACCGTCTTCGGCGGACTCCGCCACCCTGCCCACTGCCCCCAGGAGATCCCGCGCTCCCCGCAGACGCACGGCCTCCATGGCCGCCGAGCGGCGCCTCAGGTACGCCGCCACGACCCGCGCCTCGTCGGAGACGCGGGGCGGCCCATCCGGCCGCGAGTCCTCCTGCTCGCAACTGGCCAGTACCTCCTCGGCGAAGCCCGAGAGGCCGGTCCGGTCCCCGACCCCGAACCCCCGGTGGGCGACGAGACGTCCCTCAGAGAGGGCGAAGACCTCGACCACCCCGGGCTCGGTGGAGGCGGCGACGACGGCCTGCAGCCCTTCGGCGCTCACGACGGCGCGCGTCAGGCGTATGCGCTCTATACCGGCGATGAGGTCCCTCAGGCGCGCGGCGGCCTCGAACTCGAGCGTCCCCGCGAGACGCTCCCGCTCCCGCACGAGCGCCGCCAGGTGCTCCTCTCCGCCCTCTCCGCGCAGCAGCGCGACCACCTCGTCCACCACCAGGCGGCGGTAGTCTTCCTCGCCCATGCCGATGCACGGGGCGCACCGGCCCAGCTGGCCGTAGAAGCAGACGCCGTTCTCCCCGGAGCACCTCTTGAGCGGGAAGATCCTGCCGAGGGCCTCGATGCACGAGTCGAGCACGCCGGCGCTGCGGTACGGCCCGAGGTGAACGGCGCCGTCCTCGCGCTCGCCCTCCGGCACCCGCTCGGGTACCGGATACGGCTCGCCCAGGTCGAGCCTGATGAACCAGCCGCCGCGGTCTTCGCGTCCGGCGGAGTTGTAGCGGGGGAGCAGACGCTTTATCTCCCTGGCCTCCAGGATGAGGGCGTGCAGCTCGCTCTCCGTCTCCCGCACGCGCACCTCGGCGACCTCCTCGACGAGACGGCCGACCTTGCGCCGCCCGTCGCCGCCGTTGAAGTACGTCCGCACCCGCGCTTTGAGGTTCTTGGCCTTCCCGACGTAGAGGGTGGTGCCGTGCTTGTCCACGAAGTAGTAGACGCCGGGCGTGGTGGGTACGCCCTCGGCGAGGTGCTGCTTCTGGGGCTTGATGCGTCCCCCGCCGCGGAGCGCGGCCGCCTCGCCGACGCTCCCTACCCCGGCGGAGCGCAGCAGCTTGAGGAGCTTCAGGAACACCTGCGCGGTCGCCGCGGCGTCCGAGAGCGCCCTGTGGTTCGGCATCGCCCGCACCCCGAAGTGGGAGGCGAGCGAGGCGAGGCGGTAGCGCCTGAGGCCCGGGACCAGGCAGCGCGCGAGCTTCAGGGTGTCGAGGGCCGGGTTCGGGAGCGGCAGGCCGCCGCGGGCGGCGGTGACGAAGGAGCGGTCGAAGTGGACGTTGTGCCCGACGAGGACAGCGCCCTCGACGAACCGCGCGAAGGAGGGCAAGACCTCGGAGATGGGCGGGGCATCCGCGACCATGCGGTCCGTGATGCCGGTGAGGCGGGCGACGAAGGGCTCTATCCTGCGGCCCGGGTTGACGAGCGTGCCGAACTCCTCGACGACCTCCCCCCGCACCACCTTGAGGGCCCCGATCTCCGTAATGGCGCCCCCCTTCGTCGCGGACGACCCCGTGGTCTCGACGTCGAAGACCACGTAGGGGGCCTCCTCCAGCGTGAGGGAGAGAGGGTCGGCGGTGGTCAGGGCCTCCCCCTCCCAGAGAAAGCGGGGGTCCCCGCCGATAAGCCTCTCGACATGAGCTCTGGCGTCGCCGTTCGGGTTGGGAAGGGCGAGGAACTCGGCGGCGATCTCCTCGGGGCTCACGGGCTCGCGGCCCCTGACGAACCCGTAGAGGCTAGGGGACACGGACCTCCGTCCGCGCGCCGGCCTCGATCATCTTCGCGGCCTCGGCGATGGTCCGGGCCTGCGACTCGGTCACGCCGGGGATGGCGACGAGGTTCTCGTAGGAGTACTCGTCGTCGAGCAGCCCGCTCGCCAGGACGCGCGCCCGCGTCTTCGTCCCGACGCCGGGCATCCTGGTGGTGTGGAAGAGCTTGCCGCGCTGGATGCGCAACTCGTCTACCCCGGCGAGCCGCTCGCCGTCCACGAGGACTCGCCTCAGAGCGTCGGCGAAGAGCTCGATCTGCTCGTCGTAGAACACCCCCCGGCTCATGAGCGAAGGCGTCATCGGCAGCGGGTGCACGAGGTTGGCGTCGCGGACCGTCGTGTGACCCGGCGGCTCCTCAGAGCCGAGCGGGTCAGGGTCGCCCAGAGTACGCGCCCGCACCGCGTGCTTGAAGACCTGCTCCTCGAAGTCTCCGTCCAGGTCCAGCTCCGTGACCACGGGCCTGCCCCTGAAGCGGTCGTTGCGGTTGGCGGCATACAGGAAGCGCCTGTCGCTCCCCTCGTTCTCGTAGAACTCGACGACGGCGCGGGCGCGCCTCTCGCCGAGGCCAGGCAGCCGCGCGAGCGTCTTGACGTCTCTTTCGTCTATGAGGTCGCGCAACTCCTCGTGGCCCACCGCCTCGGCGGCCTTGGCCGCGGCCCGCTTGTCCACGCCGCGGACCCGCTCGAGCATGCCCTGCACGCTCTCCGGGCAGACCCCGCGCCTGAGGTGGTTGATCTTGCGCACCCCCGTGAACGCGTTGTGCTCCTCCCAGTACCAAACGAACTCCCGCACCCGCTCGACCGCCGCCGCGTCATCGGGGACGAACTCGATGGTCACAGCGTCTCCTATGTAGCGGCCGTTGGCGCCGGGCAGGTGCTCGGCGAAGGGCTGTATCTGCACCTTCACCGAAGGCGAGTAGAAGGAGAGGTGCACCGGAACACCCGGCGCGACCTCCTTCATCAGGCGCCTGCGGAAGGTGTTGTCTTCGAGATCTGACTCAAACATCGGGACCATATTCTACCATTAGCCGTCAGCTTTCAGCGGTCAGCTTTCAGCAGAAGAGCGTGGATCGTCGCTTCCTCGCGCCCGACCTGACCGCCCGTCGAAGGCCACCGCAAGGACGCGTCTGCGGCTGCGTGGTACGTGTAGAACCGTCAAGGGGCTGATGGCTGATCGCTGACGGCTGAAAGCTTCTCGTCGCGCAACACGATGGCCTCCACGAAGTCGCCGGCCCTAACCCCCTCCGATTCCGGCCCGATGAGCGCCAGCGCGTCAGCCTTCGTTAGCGAGCTTACGAGCCCCGAGCCCTGCGCCCCGACGGACCGGGCGCGCCAGCCCCTCTGCGTCTTTTCGAGGCTCACCCGCATCGCGTGCATCCGCCCGAAGCTGTTCCTTACGTCTTCCTCGAAGTAGACTTGTATTCTTGGCCTCCCCCGGTCCTCGCGGCCCATCATCCTCACGAGCGCGGGCCGGACGAAGAGCTCGAAGCAGACCATCGCCGAGACAGGGTTTCCGGGGAGGCCGAAGACGCTCGCGCCCTCGCGCACCCCGAAGAAGAGCGGCTTGCCAGGCTTGAACCTGACGCCCCAGAAGACCTGCTCCACACCGAGGTCGAGCATCGTGCCCTTCACCAGGTCCTTCTCCCCCACCGAGACCCCGCCGCTAGTCACCACCACGTCCGCGGTTTCGAGGGCTTCCCTGACGGCGTCCCGCAGGACCCCGGCGTCGTCGGAGGCCGCGGTTATCCGGCGCGCCCTGGCCCCGATCTCGTGCGCCTGGGCGATCACGGCGAAGGAGTTGGAGTCGTAGATCTCGCCCGGCTCCAGCTCCCGCTCGCCGGGCTCGACGAGCTCGGTGCCCGTCGAGAGGACGACAACCTCTGGGCGCCTGTAGACCGGCAGCGCCCCGTAGCCCTGCGTCGCCGCAAGCGCGATCTCTGGCGCCCCTACCTCGGTACCGGCTCGCAGGATAACGTCGCCCTCGCGCACGTCCTCGCCGCTGCCGCGCACGTTCTGTCCCGGCGAGGCGCCCCTCTTGAGCTCGAACTGCTCGCCCCAGCCTGAGGTGTTCTCGACCATCACGACGGCGTCGGCGCCCTCGGGGATGACCCCGCCGGTGAAGATCTTGATCGCCTCGCCCTCCCCGACACCCCTCTTCGCCGGACGCCCAGCAGGCGCCTCGTCCACGACCCTGAACGTGCGGCCAGCTTCGCTGGCGTCGGCGCTCCGCACGGCGTACCCATCCACGGCCGAGTTGTCGAACGGGGGCGAGTCGAACCTCGCCCTCACGTCTTCCGCCAGCGCCAGCCCCTGGGCCTGGACCAGCGGCACGTCTTCGGCGGGCAGCCGGTGCGTGTTCTCGAGGACCAGCCTCACGGCCTCGGGGTGCTCTATGAGCTTCTCGAAGAGCTGCATGCTCGTTCCTAACTAGTCTCGGTTCTCGTCCCCGTAGTACCCGTCGTCCCGGTTGGAGGAGACGGCCACGGTCTGTTCCTCGTCGCCGGCTTCGAAGTGCGCCAGGTTCCCGTCCTCGTCGAACGCCAGCTCGGCGGCGTCCTCGACGACCTCCACGTTGCCGTTAGCGAGGGCTTCCTCAAGGAGGTTCTCCGAGAGGTAGACGTAGCGGATGTGCAGCGTGTTCGGGATGCGGACGAAGCGCGTCTCCTCCGCGTCTACGCCCCAGTTGCAGCGGAGCGCCGCCCGTAGTGCCTCGCGGTCGTTCTCCATCACCATCGGGATCTTGGCCCGCTCGACGAAGGTGCTGGTGAGGACGTTCTGGTTCATCGCCTCGTGGTCGACCTTATCGAAGAGCCGCCGCGTCGTGAAGTCCGCCAGGCCGATGCCCAGGGCGTTGCCGTGGGACGCCTCGCTGACGTCGCCGACGATCAGGTACTTCACGCTCGGGCTCTCGGGCTCCTCGACCCCGAGGATCCTGAACCGGCCGACGACGTTGGTGTCCATGCCCGTCCCGGAGAAGTTCTTGCCGAGCTCGTCCACGAAGAGGACGTCTATGTCGGAGACGGGCAGCTTCGGCATGAGGCTGGCCG
>DATACV010000073.1:0-13772 GCA_036258875.1 Rubrobacteraceae bacterium | reverse complement strand
CGTCGTGCCGAACGCGGACCTGAGCGTCAACGATGGGGCGGTAGTCCCGTGGGCCAACTCGCAGACCGAGTACCACGGCAGCGTCTTGCAGGCGCTCTCGGAGAAGTACGGGATAGACCTGGACAGGCCGTGGCGCGAGCTCCCCGAGGAGCACAGGGAGATAATCCTCTTCGGGACCAACGGCGGACGGATCTACGTCTCGTACCGTAACCGCTACGGGAGGCGGCGCCAGTACATGACCCAGTTCGATGGGGTCGTCTCCAACCTGGAGCGCCGCTACGCCGAGACGGACTCCGAGTACCGGCGGGAGAAGATCGAGGAGTTCATGAGCCACGTGCCCTGCCCGAAGTGCAAGGGCGCGCGCCTCAGGCCCGAGGCGCTCGCCGTCACGGTGGGGGAGAAGAACATCCACGAGTTCACCGAGCTCTCCGTCGTGGACGCGCAGGGCTTCTTCGGCACCGTCGATTTCACCGCGCGCGAGTGGATCATCGCCGAGCGCGTCGTGAAGGAGATCCGCGAGCGCCTCGGCTTCCTCGTGGATGTGGGCCTCGGCTACCTCACCCTGAGCCGCTCCGCCGGCACCCTCTCCGGCGGCGAGGCGCAGAGGATAAGGCTCGCCTCCCAGGTCGGGAGTGGGCTGGTCGGCGTCCTCTACGTCCTCGACGAGCCTTCCATCGGGTTGCACCAGCGGGACAACCGGAGGCTCCTCAACACCCTGACGAAGCTGAGGAACCTCGGCAACACGCTGGTCGTCGTCGAGCACGACGAGGAGACCATCAGGGCGGCGGATCACGTCGTGGACGTGGGGCCGGGGGCGGGGGTGCACGGGGGCGAGATCATCGCGCAGGGCAGCGTCGAGGACATCGAGGCGGAACCGCGCTCCGTCACAGGCGACTTTCTGGCAGGACGCCGTCGCATAGAGCCACCCGAAGAGCGGCGGGAGCAGACCGGCGCCGTCGCGGTTCTCGGGGCGAGCGAGCACAACCTTAAGAGCGTGGACGTGGAGTTCCCGCTCGGAGTCTTCACCTGCGTCACCGGCGTCTCCGGCTCCGGCAAGAGCACGCTCGTCAACGAGATCCTCTACAAGGCCCTCGCCAACGCCGTCAGCCGCGGCAAGCACCGCCCGGGGCGGCACGCCGGCCTCAGGGGTGTCGAGGACGTGGATAAGGTGATAGACATAGATCAGAGCCCCATAGGCAGGACGCCAAGGTCGAACCCCGCTACCTACACCAAGGTCTTCGACCACATAAGGCAGCTCTTCGCTTCGACGCCGGAGGCCAAGATCCGGGGCTACAAGCCCGGGCGCTTCTCGTTCAACGTCAAGGGCGGACGGTGCGAGGCGTGCAGGGGAGATGGCCAGATCCGGATCGAGATGCACTTCCTCCCCGACGTCTACGTCCCTTGCGAGGTCTGCAAGGGACGCCGCTACAACACCGAGACGTTGCGGGTCACCTACAAGGGCAGGTCCATCTCCGACGTGCTCGACATGACTGTGGACGAGGCGTGCGAGTTCTTCGCGCCCGTGCCGGCGATCGCGCGCCGCATGGACACCTTGAGGGACGTGGGGCTCGGCTACATCCGGCTCGGACAGCCGGCGACGACCCTCTCGGGCGGCGAGGCCCAGAGGGTCAAGCTAGCGAGCGAGCTCGGCAAGAGGGCGACGGGCAAGACCGTGTACATCCTGGACGAGCCGACCACCGGCCTCCACTTCGCCGACGTCGAGAAGCTGCTCGCGATCCTGCACCGGCTCGTGGACGCGGGCAACACGGTCATCGTCATCGAGCACAACCTGGACGTGATCCGGTCCGCCGACTACGTCGTAGACCTCGGGCCCGAGGGCGGCGACGCCGGTGGGGAGGTCGTGGCCACGGGCACGCCCGAAGAGGTAGCCCGGGTCGAGGCCTCGCACACCGGCCGCTTCCTGCGCGACCTGACGCCCGAGGCGGTGGCCTAGGGGCGGTTCGCGAACCGCCCCTACGCCCCGTTGTTGCCTTCGACGATCTCCTCGAGTACGGAGCCGGCTACCACCCTCTCGAGTCCCCGGATGACGATGCGGGCGTCAGTGACGTAGTCCGCGTAGGTCTCGTCGGTGCGCGAGCGGCGGTAAAGCCCCTCCAGGATCATGCCGAGGCGGCTGAGACCCCACTCCATGTACTCTTCCTTGTAGAGGGCGACCTTGACGACGGCGTCGACGCTCAAAGGGTCCAGGTTGCCGCGCTCCAGCGTGGTGAAGACGTAGTCGTACTGGCCCAGGATGTCGTCGACCACGCCGCGGGCGTCGGGCATGTCCTCGCTCTCGAACATGAAGGTGTAGGACCCCGCGAGCACCTGCAGAGCCTTGTCCTGGTAGTCGTACTCCCTCCGCGAGTAGTCCCGGATCACCTCGAATAGCTCCGAGAACTTGCCCTTTGCCGCTCCCGTCATCCCCTCCGCCTTTCGGTCGCCGTCCGGGGAATTCTAACGGCGGCGCGTCACCCGCCGCCACAGAACGAGCCGGCGTGAAAGCTCCCACAGAGGCTCGCGGAGGTCGGACCAGGTTTTCTTTGAAACCCGGCGGATCGGTTGGTAGGGTAAGGCCCGTGAGCGACGAGGTGAGACAGGCGCCCCTGGTCAACGGGACACAGGTGATAGCGGCGGGGTTCGCCGCCGCGACCGCCGCCTTCGTAACCTCCCGCTTCGGGGTGGCGGGGACGTTGCTCGGCGCGGCGGTCACCGCCATGATCATCACAGGCGGGTCGGCGATCCTGAAGGCCTACCTCGAGAGCGTGACCGGGCGGGTGCGCAAGGTCCCTGACAGGGTTCGGGCGCGCAGGGAGCGCCGCAAGGCCGAGCGCTACGCCGAGCCGGAGACCCTGCCGGACCGACCCGACCTGAGGGACAACTTCGCGGGGCGCCTGAGGGCGGCCATGGACTGGTTCTCGCACCTGCCCCCGCTCTCGCGACGCTCGATTCTCGTGAAGGGGCTCGTGGCGGCCGTGGTCGCCTTTCTGATAGGGATGGCCGCCGTGTGGGGCGTCGAGCGGGTAATAAACAACAGCCTCTCGTGCGGACTGTGGGCCAACTGTCCCGATGGCGCCGAACCGGGAATACGCCTCATCGATGGTGGTAGGGGTGCCGGGTCCACGTTCTCGGGAGGTCGTGCCGGGTCGCAGGACGTCGTCCCCGGCAACGAGGTTCAGGACCCGGCCGTACGGCTAAACGGCGCGCAAGACAACGGCGTGCGGCAGGACGGCTTCTTCCGGCAGGGGGACCCCGACCTCGGCCAGCCCGCTCCCCGCGACCAGGACGCCCGGCCCGGAGGGGTTCGCGAGCCCGAAGGGCAGGCGGAGCCGGTGAGGCCCCTCCAGCCCGAGACGCCCAGCTCGGCGTCCCCCGCGCCCGAGCAGCCCGCCCCGGGGGACGTGTCCGAGCCCGAGCTCCAGCCGCAGGCCGCGTCGCCGGCCCCGGCGCAGTAACGTCCCCGTATCCGATCCCCTCGGCGCGTAGCCGCGCCAACCATTACAATGCCCTCGGATCGCGTTTCTTGGGTCGGGGATGAGACCCTGAGAGGGAGGATCACATGGGGATAATGCGAACCAAATCCGTCGAGCAGTCCATCCGGGACACCGAAGAGCCGGAATTCCAGCTGCGCAAGGCGCTCGGTCCCCTGGACCTCACGGTCTTCGGCATCGGCGTGATCATCGGGACGGGGCTCTTCGTCCTCACCGGGGAGGCGGCCGCGGGCTACGCCGGCCCCGCGGTGGCTCTCTCGTACGTGGTCGGCGGCATAGCCTGCGCCCTGGCGGCGCTGTGCTACGCCGAGTTCGCCTCCTCGGTTCCGGTTGCCGGCAGCGCCTACACGTTCTCGTACGCCACGTTCGGGGAGTTCGTAGCCTGGATGATCGGATGGGACCTCATCCTGGAGTTCACCCTGGGCGCCGCCACGGTCGCCAAGGGCTGGTCGGGGTACCTCGTCAGCGTCTTCGAGATCATCGGGATAACGATACCGCCCGGACTCTATGCTGCGACGGAAGGCTTCTCCCACGACTGGCTCGCGGTGATCGTGATAGCGATAGTTACGGTCATCCTGGTCATCGGGATAAAACTGAGCTCCATGTTCAACCAGGTGATCACCGCCATCAAGATCCTCGTGACGCTGTTCATCATCGGCTTCGGGATCTGGTTCATCAAGCTGGACAACCTTACGCCCTTTATCCCGCCGCCGAAGCCGGGCGGAGAGGCCTACGGCAGCGCGCTCGACGGGTACCTCTTGCCGACCATCCTCGGGATAGACACGATCTACGGCCTCACGGGCGTCTTCACCGGGGCGGCGCTTGTCTTCTTCGCCTTCATAGGCTTCGACATCGTGGCGACCATGTCCGAGGAGACCCGCAACCCCCAGAGAGACCTGCCCATAGGCATCCTGGCCTCCCTGGCGATATGCACGCTGCTCTACTTCCTGGCCTCCATAGTCTTCACCGGGCTCGTGCCCTACACCGAGCTGGGCACCGCGGCCCCGGCGGCCACGGCCCTCGCAGCGACACCCTTCCCGGCCGCGCAGTTCGTCGTCTCGGCGGCGATCCTCATCGGGCTCACGGTGGTGGTGATGATCCTGATCCTCGGCCAGAGCCGGGTGGCCTTCGCCATGAGCCGGGACAACCTGCTGCCGTTGTGGTTCTCGCGGGTCCACACCCGCTTCCGCACGCCGTACCGGATCACCATCGTGACTGGCGTCGTCTCGGCGATCCTCGCTTTCTGGCTCCCCCTGGTGACGCTCGGGGAGCTGGTGAACATCGGCACGCTCGCCGCCTTCGTGCTGGTCTCGATAGGGGTGATCATCCTCCGGCGGACGCATCCCGACCTCCCGCGGGCGTTCAAGGTGCCGGGTTACCCCGTGGTGCCCATCCTGGCCGCCCTGGCGTGCCTCTTCGTCATGGGCTTCTTGACCATCGGCACCTGGCTCAGGTTCTTCGTCTGGATGGCCATAGGGCTCATCTGGTACTTCGCTTACAGCCGCACCCACAGCCGCGAGGCCCGGAGGGCGTCCGCCGGAGAGGCCGCGCAGGAGGTCTGAAAGCCTGCGGTGGCTAGCGACTCGCCGGCCGAGTGACGACCGGCGAGCGCGGCTTGTGCCTCAGTCCGGCTTTTCGAAGACGAGCCAGGAGCCCTTGATGCCCATCTCCCTGGCGTAGCTCCCCCGTGTGCTGGGGATCACCCGGATCAGACGATCCTTATCGTTGGCGAACTCCTCCAGCGTCTGAGCGACCTCCTCGGAGTGGATCACGAAGGCCACCCTGTGCTCTTTCATGACCTCCTCGACCGAGGCCCTGTGGGCCTCCTGCTCGCCCATGACCTCGGCGAGCATCCTCTCCCTCTCCGCCGCGGCGGCCCACAGCTGGTCCCTGTTGGCGTCGGCCTCGGCGGCTCGGGTGGCGTCCCGCCTGCGCCATTCCTCGATGTGCACTTCGACCCGCTGCACGATCCTCTCGATCATGGAAGTGCGTTGCTCGCCCATCCGTACCTCCCGATCCGCTCCTCAAACGCTAGTGCGAACATTCTTACCGCTTACGGACTCGGCTATCGTCTCGCCCGGGTAGGCGCGTCCATCGCGATCTCACTACCCGCCCCTCGTTCGCTTGTATGGCCTCGTGATCGTGAGGCGCATCCGGAGGCGGGCCGTAGCGGATAGAATTAGCGGGTCTTGACGAGCCCGGATCACAGCCCCAGCCCGAAGCCCGTCCTGCTGCTGGTCCTCGACGGCATCCGGCCGGACGTCCTGCGGGCCGCCATCCGGGAGGGCGAGGCGCCTACCCTCGGCGCCCTGGCCGAGCGGGGAGAGGCGGTCTGGGACGCGAGCTCGGTCTTCCCGAGCATCACGCCCGCCGCGACCGCCGCGATAGTCACGGGGGAGCCCCCGGTAGGCAGCGGCATCTACGGCCACGCCTGGTACAACGAGACCGAGGACCGGGTAGTCATCTACGGGGCGATGACGGAGACCGTGATCACGAGCGGCCCGTTGCAGGTGCTGCACAACAACGTCTGGCGGATGAACCGCGACGACCTCTACGCGGACACCCTCTTCGAGACGCTGCACGAGCTCGGCATCGAGGGGGCCTGCGTGAACTACCCGATAAGGCGCGGACCGTACCGGCACAGGGTACGGATGAGGACGCTCGAGGGCGTGGCGAACGTGGGCGAGTTGCTCGACACCACGGTAGACGGGCCGAGAGAGTACTACATGGGCGACCTGTTCTACAGCCGCGACCTGGGCCTGCACGGGAGAAAGGGCAGCGGCGGGCTGAGGCGCCAGGCCGGCATAAACGACGCGTACGCCGCCAAGGTGGGGGCCGCGCTGTTGAAGGAGAGGGCCGAGCCTTTCACCCTGGTCTACCTCTTCGAGGGCGACTCCCTCGCCCACCACCAGGGGCTCGCCGCCCAGAGGAGGTACCTCGGCACGCTGGACGGCTACGTGGCGGAGATGCTCGAGGCCGGAGGCGGCGCCGAGACGGTGCTCGACGAGTACGCGGTCCTGGTGATATCGGACCACGGCCACACGCCCCTCCTTCCCGAGAGGCGCTACGCGCGGCTCGACAACGTCCTGGGCGAGCGCACGGCGATCGGGGCCAGGGCGCGGCTAAAGCCGAGGGTCGGGGCGCTCGTGGTGCCGAACGGGCGCGCCGCCCTGGTGTACCTGAACGGCGGGGCGAACCGGGGCAGGGTGGTGGAGGATCTACTCGGTCGCCGCGGCGTGGACCTCGCGGCATACGAGGACGAAGGGTGGGCGGTGGTCAGGAAACCCGGCCGCGAGCTGAGGTTCCGTCCCGGAGCCGGCCCGAAGGACCCGGCCGGGCGCCCCTGGGAGCTCGCGGGCGCAGCGGGTACCCTGGACATACACCTCTCCGATGGCGCGCTGCGCTACGGCGACTACCCCGATGCCCTGGAGAGGTTGTGGGGCAGCGTACGGTCGCCGCGCGCCGGGACCATCATCCTCTCGGCCTCACCGGGCTACACCTTCGGTGAGGTCAACGGGAACTTCCACAAGCAGAGCGACCACGGCTCCCTGCACGCCGACGACTCCAGGGTCTTCTCGATAGGCGTCGGCCTCCCGCCGCCGCGCCGCATCACCGAGGTCGCCCCGACCGTGCTTGCCCACTTCGGCGCGGGCACCGCCGGCGCCGCCGAGGTCGCCGAGGACCTTGTCCGCTAGGCGGGACGCCCCCGGCGGGGAGGAGAGGAGGGGCCTCCAACCCCGCTACCGGCGGGCCTTCGGGTGCGTCACCTGGCTGTACATGGCCATCCTGACCTTCCTCGCGGCGGCGTTCCTGCTGCTCCTCCCCTTCAGGTACGTCGGAAGCGGCGAGGTCTACAGGCTCCTCAGCGGGCTCTCGTTCTTCGGGCTCGTCCTGATCTTGCCTGGCATGGCCCTCGCCGCTGCTCTAGGCGCCCGCACCTACCGCTCCCAGCGCCGCCGGGGGACCCGCGTCGGCACTGGGATAGGCGCCGTCGTAGGCTGGCTGACCTTCTTCACCCTCGCCTGGCTCACCGGGGTTCTGCGCCCAATGGCCGGGGGGCCGGAGCTCGCCGCCTACGCCTTCCCGCCGCTCGTGCTCGCCGCCACGGGGCTGGTGCTCTACGCTCTGTTCTCGGGGGATGCCGGGTTCGATCGCCGCCGAAACCTGGTCCTCGCGGGGGCAGTTGTCGCGCTGGCCGCCGGCCTCGTCGTGCTCGCCGCGGACTTCGAGTGGATCAACGTCCTGGGGGCGCTGGTCTCGACCGCCGCCGCGGCGCTCGCCGGCTGGGTCGCGGGCGTTGGCTACTCGCGAGCGGGAGGGGACGACATGATCCCGCCCGGCGCCGTCCGCCGCCCGCCGCCGAAGTAGAGAGGCCTCTTCGAGCGCCGTCTGGGAGATACCCCGGGCGGTATAATCTTCTCGATGTCAGAGAACGGTTATCCCGACCGATCGCACCTCCCGACCTCGTCCGGTGTCTACATATTCAAGGACGCCGACGGAACGGTGCTCTACGTCGGAAAGGCGAAGAACATACGGAGCCGGGTTGCGAGCTACTTCACCCGCTCGGGCGACGGGCGCCCGAAGATAGCGGAGCTCAGGGAGCGCGTAAGGCAGATAGACTTCATCGCCACCCGCACCGAGACGGAGGCGCTCGTCCTGGAGGCGAACCTCATAAAGCGCAACAGGCCGCGCTTCAACGCCTCGCTGCGCGACGACAAGAGCTACCCCTACATCGTCGTCACTCTAGGCGACGAGTACCCGCGGGTCTTCGCGACGCGCGGTGCGCACGACCCGCGCCACCGCTACTTCGGGCCTTTCCCAAGCGCGGGGAGCGTCCACGCGACGCTCGACGTACTGAACAAGACCTTCCCGTTCCGCAAGTGCCGCGGTCCCGAGCCTGGCCGCAGGAGCGGGGTTCCGTGCCTCAACTACCACATCGGGCGCTCGGTCGCGCCTTGCATCGGGGCGGTCACCAAGGAGGAGTACGATCGTGTCATCGCCGACGTTATAGCCTTCCTCGAGGGGAGGGTTGACGGCTTGATCCGGGAGCGCGAGAGCGCGATGCGCGAGGCGGCCCGGAACATGGACTTCGAGCGCGCCGCGAAGCTGCGCGACGAGCTCTCGGCACTCTCCCACGTCCGCGACAGGCAGCAGGCGACCATAGCCTCCGAGGACTCTTTCGACGCGGTAGGCGCCCACGCCGAGGGCGAGTCTGCGTGCGTCCAGATCTTCGCCGTGCGCGACGGCCAGATCGTGAACCGCGACTCTTTCCTCCTGGACAACTACGGCGAGGTCCCGGCCGAGAGCGTCGCCCTCTCCTTCATCCCGCAGTACTACGACACGGCGGCCGTCCCGCGCGAGGTGCTCGTGCAGGCCGAAGGGCCGGAGGAGGAGCTCGCGATGCGCGCCGAGTACCTCTCCGAGCAGCGCGGGACGCGGGTCGAGGTGCGACGGCCCGCCCGCGGGGACAAGCGGCGCATCCTCGAGATGGCCGTGCGCAACGCGGAGCTGGGGCTGGAGCACGAGCGGGCGCTCGATGAGGCGCGGCGCGGCAGGATCGCCTCGACGCTCGACGGGCTGCGGGAAGAGCTAGCGCTGCCCAGGCTGCCGGTGCGCATAGAGTGCTACGACATCTCCAACACCATGGGCACGAACTCCGTCGCCTCCATGGTCGTCTTCCAGGGCGGTAGGCCCGCCAAGGGGGAGTACCGGCGGTTCAAGATCCGGGGCGTCGAGGGCGCCGACGACCCCGCCAGCATGGCCGAGGTCATCCGCCGCCGCCTCGAGCGGCTCAGGCAGGGGGACGAGAGGTTCCTGCCGGCTCCCGACCTGATAGTGCTCGACGGCGGCAAGACCCAGCTCTCGGCGGTCACCCCTGTCTTCGAGGAATTCGGCGTCGGCGAGAACCTCCCGGACATACCCCTGCGCTCGCTCGCCAAGCGCGACGAGGAGGTCTTCCAGCCGGGTCGCCCCGAACCCGTGATGCTCGAGCGCAACTCGCCGGAGCTGCACTTGCTCCAGCGCGTGCGCGACGAGGCCCACCGCTTCGCCAACACCTACCACCGCAACGTGCGCGGAAGGGCTATGACCGCCTCCGTCCTCGACGAGCTCCCCGGCGTCGGCCCGACGCGCAAGAAGAGGATCCTGGAGCACTTCGGCACCCCCGAGGCCTTCCTGAACGCCTCGCTCGAAGAGCTCGAGGCCGTCCCCGGCCTCCCGGGCCGCGTCGCCCGCGAGGTACACACGCGGCTGCACAGGTAGGCATCAGGTGACAGGCACCAGGCATCAGGATCGCGGTGAAAACTCATTCGCCATCGAACCGCCCGTTTACGCCAGGTGTCCAGGGAGACCGTGACGCGTGCGGGTACACGCTCCGACCACCACCCCTGAAGCCTGGAGCCTGTTACCTCCTCGTTAAATATACGGACATTCCGTTGCAAGCCGCGAAACGGGGTGTTAGGCTGAGGCTTCGAGATGGTATTTTCGCCGCAGGATAGACGGGGAGACGCGGCATGAGTCAGCGGAAGCCGCGGGCGGCGGGCACCCCGGTCTCGGAGAAGAGGCGTATCGTCATCATCACGGGTCTCTCGGGCGCGGGCAAGTCGAACGCCTTGCAAGCCTTCGAGGACGCCGGGTACTTCTGCATAGACAACCTGCCGCCGCGCATGATCCCCGCCGCCATGGAGACCGCCGCGCAGGGGAACGGCGGCCCCGACGGGGTGGTCGTGGTCATGGACATCCGTGGCCGGCGGTACTTCGGGGAGGAGCTCGAGAGGAGCCTCGAGGTGGCGGAGAAGGAGAGCGGCTGGGACTGCCGGGTCCTCTTTATCGAGTCGGACGACAGGACGCTGGTCAGACGGTACAAGGAGAGCCGCAGACCCCACCCGGCCGCCAGAAACGGCGACGTTCTGGAGGCCATACGCGATGAGAGGCGGGTTCTCGCCGAGCTGCGCGAGAAGGCCGACCTCGTCGTGGACACCTCCGGATACTCGGCGCTCGACGCCCGGCTCAGGTTCAAGAAGCTCGCGGAGTCCCTCTCGAGCCGGCTGACGGTGAGTTTGATCTCCTTCGGTTTCAAGCACGGGACCCCCCTCGACGTGGACACCATCTTCGACGTCCGCTTTATGCCGAACCCCCACTACGACCCCGAGCTTCGGCCGCTTACCGGCTACGACGCGCCGGTGCGGGAAGCCGTGCTCGGCCAGGACGACGCGCAGACTTTCCTGGAGAAGACGAGCGACCTGCTCTCCTTCCTGATCCCACGCTACGCCGCCGAAGGCAAGACGTACTTCACTTTAGGCGTCGGCTGCACCGGGGGCCGCCACCGCTCGGTCGTGATCGTCGAGGAGCTGGCGAGGCGGCTGCGCCAGAGAGACGGCGACACTGACCTCTTCGTCCGGCACCGGGATCTCGAGAGTCGGTAAGCACGCTACGCCCGGCTTGCAGCCGGGCTCCGCTCTCAGCACGTATCGGCGCTTCGGGCCTTTAGCAAGGCCCTCGCTCTCAGCTTCTTCCTTTTAGGGCCTTCCCCCGTCGCGCCTCGCGCTGCCGCATCGGATGGCGTGCTGAGCCACGATCAGGGACGACTTGCTGACAAGGCGCCTGGCGAAGCCCAAGGCGCCGTGCTGACAAGCGAGGGCTGGCGAAGCCTGCCCGATGCGTGCTGACAAGCGGAGCCCACGAAGTGGACGCAGCGTGCTGAAAGCCTGCGAAGCAGGCGTGCTAGCCACGGCGAAGCCGGAGCAGACTGAAAGCCGACGACCGGCGGTATACTGCCCCCGTGGGAAGGTACGAGGACCTGAGTGTTGTGGCGTTCGGCGGCGGCACGGGGTTGCCCGTGCTGCTCCGGGGGCTGAGGGACCGCGTCGGGGACCTGAGCGCGGTCGTCACCGTGGCCGACGACGGGGGCTCGAGCGGGCGCCTCAGGCAGGAGCTCGGGGTCGCGCCGCCTGGCGACGTGAGGAACTGCCTGGTGGCGCTCGCCGGCCGCAGGAAGCTGGCCGAGGTCTTCAACTACCGCTTCGAGGGTGAGGGCGACCTCTCCGACCACTCCGTCGGCAACATCATCATCGCGGCGCTCGCGGACATGGCCGGGGGCTTCTGCGAGGGGGTGGAGCAGGCGGCCCGCTTCCTCAGGATCAAGGGACAGGTCTTCCCGGCTGCGACCGAGAGCCTCACCCTCGTCGTCACCCACGACGACGGGACGGTGACCCGCGGCGAGTCGGTGGTGCGCGAGGTAGGCAAGGCGGTGTCCAGGGTGGGGGTAGAGCCCGCGGGCGCGGTAGCACCGCCGGGGGTGGTCTCCGCCATAGAGAAGGCGGACGTCGTCGTCCTCAGCCCGGGCAGTCTCTTTACGAGCACCATACCCGCCCTGCTCGGCGCCGGCACCAGGGAGGCGCTCGCGGGCTTCGCCGGACCCGTGGTCTACGCGGCGAACGCGATGACCCAGCCGGGGGAGACCGTGGGCTTCGCGCTCTCGGATCACCTGCGGGCGCTCTCGGACCACGTCGGACCGGTCGTCACCGACGTGCTCGTCCACTCCGGGGGGCTGCCGGAGGACCTCGTCGCTCGCTACGAGGCGGAGGGGGCCGCGCCTGTGGAGGTGGACCGCGAGGAGATCCCGGGCCTCGGGGTGCGGCTGCGCGAGGCCGTCCTCCTCGCCGAGGATGCCGAAGCCGGGGCGCGCCACGACCCCGACCGGCTCGCCGAGGAGGTGTGCGAGGCTGCCCTCGTTCGCCTCTGAGGTGCGGCGCGAGCTCGCCGCGGGGACGGCCGCGGGCCCCCGCCCGAACGACCGCACCGAGCTCGCCGGTCTCCTCGACGCCGCCGGGCGCTGGGACGGGGAGGGGGTGACCTTCCGGACGCAGAGCGCCGCCGTAGCCCGGTCGGTGGTACGCCTGTGGCGCTCTGAGTTCGGCCTGGAGTCCCGGCTCTCGCCGTCGGAGACAGACCGCTTCGGCCGGGCCCGCTACGCCGTCCGGACGGAGGGCAACGGCGCCATACAGGCGGCTGAAGAGCTTGCTTTCGCCCGCGCCTCCCGCGCCGCCGGCGACCGGACGGCCTACCTGCGGGGCGCCTTCCAGGGCGCGGGCTCGGTGACGAGGCCAGGCAGCCGAGGGGGCTACCACCTCGAGTTCGTGCACGGCGACGAAGGGTTCATCCGGCGCGTCGCCGCCTTCTCCCGGGCCCCCTTGCGCGTGGTCCGGCGGCGCGGGCGGTGGGTCGCTTACGCCAAGAGCGCCGACGGGGTGACGACCCTGCTCTCCCAGGTGGGCCTCCACGACGCCGTCCTCGAGTACGAGGCCCGCGCCGTCCTCGGTGAGGCGAAGGCCAACGCCAACCGCATAACCAACTTCGACGCCGCCAACGCCGGGCGCACCGCGATCGCAGCCGCCCGCCAGCAGCGGGTTCTCGAAGCCCTCGACCCAGGGAGGCTTCCCCCCGCGCTGCGCGAGATGCGCGAGCTCCGACTCGAGCATCCCGACGCCTCCCTCGCGGATCTCGCGCGCGTCGGCGGCCTCTCCAAGAGCGCCGCGAACCACCGCCTGCGTAGGCTCGTCGGCCTAGCGGCCGACGAGAGGCGTCAGGCGTCAGCTAATCACCTGAAACCTGATACCTGAAGCCCGAAACCTGCCCCCGAATCGCTTGTTAAGTTCACGGCTTTTGGGTACAACATTAGATAGCCGAGGCAAACTACAGACAGGAGAGAAGAGTGGCCGTAAGGGTAGGCATAAACGGTTTCGGTCGCATCGGGATGCTCACTGCCAAGGCGGCGATAGAGCGCAGCGACGACGACATCCAGATCGTGGCAATAAACGACCTGATGCCGATGAAGAGCCTCGCGCTCCTCTTCAAGCGCGACACCGTACACGGCATCTGGCCCGAGGACGTCGAGCTCGACGACAACATCCTGCGCGTCGGCGACCGCGAGATAAAGACCTTCGCAGAGCGCGACCCGGCCCAGATCCCCTGGGGCGACGTGGGCGCCGACATAGTCGTAGAGTCGACGGGCGTCTTCACCGACGGCGAGAAGGCGGCTGCGCACATCGAGGGCGGCGCGAAGAAGGTAGTCATCTCCGCCCCCGCCAAGAACGTTGACGCCACCTTCGTCTTCAAGGTCAACCACGAGGACTACGACCCCGACTCGCACACCATCGTCTCCAACGCGAGCTGCACAACCAACTGCATCATCCCCATGGTCAAGGTCTTGCAGGACAACTTCGGCATCGAGTCCGGCTACATGACCACGGTGCACGCCTACACCAACGACCAGAGCCTGCT
>DATACV010000072.1:0-4793 GCA_036258875.1 Rubrobacteraceae bacterium | reverse complement strand
ACCTCGTACCTGTCGGCGTCGATCAAGCCTTCGCCCCTCCCCTACCTCTCGGCCGCCTCCTGAGGGTCCCTCTCCGGGGGTCCGAACTGGCGGCGCAGCAAGTAGGCCACGAGGATCACGGCGAGGGCGGCCAGGCTAGCTATCAGCAGCGGGCGCTGATCGGCGATGACGGCCATCGCGATGAGCACGGCCGCCATGGCGGCTATCGAGAGATACGTCAGCCAGGGGAAGAACCACATCCTGATCTGGAGCCTCTCGGGCGCCTCGCGCTCCAGGCGGCGGCGCATCACGAACTCCGAGATGGCGATCAGGAGGTAGACGAAGAGCGCGATGGCCCCCGAGGCGTTGATCAGCCACGTGAAGACGTTCTCCGGGAAGAAGTAGTAGATCACGACGGAGACGTAGGCGAAGCTGGTCCCGGCAAGGATAGCCCAGATCGGCACGCCGCGCCTGGTGGTGTGGAGGAAGAACTGCGGCGCGTCGTTGTGCCGGGTGAGGGCGAAGAGCATCCTGCTCGTCGTGTACAGGCTCGAGTTGAGGACCGAGAGCACGGCGGTCAGGACCACGAAGTTCATTATGTCGGGCGCGAAGGGTATGCCCATCCTCTCGAACGCGATGGTGAACGGGCTCTTTATGATCTCCTCGGCGAACTTGGTGTCCCACGGCACCACCGCCGCGACGAAGAAGACCGAGACCACGTAGAAGAGCAAGACCCTGTAGATGACCGCGTTGGTCGCCCGCGCCACCTCGCGCTCGGGCTCCTGGGACTCGGCGGCGGCGATGGTAACGATCTCCGCCCCGACGAAGGCGAAGATCACCGTCACGACGCCGCTGAACATGACCAGCCCGCCGTTGGGGAAGAAGCCGCCGTTGGCGTAGAGGTTCGAGAGACCGATGCCTCCCCCCGGAAGCAAGCCGATCACGAACAGCGCGGCCAGTACTATGAAGATGATGATCGCCGCCACCTTTATGCCGGCGAACCAGAACTCGAACTCGCCGTAGGACCCGACGGAGTAGAGGTTGGTGGCGGTGAGCAGCAGTATCAGGATCAACGATATGAGCCAGGGCGCCACGTTCGGTATGTACTGCCCCAGGATCCCCGCCGCCACGGTGGCCTCGAACCCGACAACTATCGCCCAGAAGTACCAGTAGAGCCACCCGACGGAGAACCCGGCCCAGTTTCCCAGAGCCATCCTGCTGTAGTCGGAGAAGGAGCCGACCGACGGCTGCGCCGTCGCCATCTCCCCGAGCATCCGCATGATCAGTATGAGGATGGTTCCTGTCAGCAAGTAGGTGAGTATGGTCGCCGGACCGGCCTGGTTGAGGATCGGTCCCGTCCCCACGAAGAGCCCGGCCCCGATGATCCCGCCGAGCGCGATCATGGTCATGTGCCGCCTCTTCAAGCCAGGCTGCAGATGACCCTCACCCCCCCTGCCCCGCTGCTCTACACCCGCTTCGGCCATGCTCCCCCTTTCACAGCGTCGATCACCCGGCAACGCAGCTTACAGGCCACGCGTGTTTCCCCGCAACCTATGCAGGTCGCGAGACACGACACAAATCGTCAAAAAAGGTTGACACATACCTTGATGTCAACTATGATTGACGCATGAAAGAAGAGACGAGGACAGGGATTGGCGGGCCGCGCGATCCGCGGGAGGGTCTCGAGGCGGTGGTCGCGTTGAGGCGGATGCTGGAGGCGCTCGAGGCGGCGCAGGTAGAGAACGCCTTCGTCGCGGGGTGGTCGTGGGCTCAGATCGCCGAGGTGTTGGGAGTGAGCAAGCAGGCCGTGCACAAGAAGCACGCGAAGAGGATCCGGGGGAGGTACCCCGGAGCGTCGTCGAGGAGAAAGGGCGGCTGATGTTGCGTTTAAGAGACAGATCCCGCAGGAGCGTGGAGGCCGCCTTCGAGGAGGCCAGGATGCTGGGACACGACTCGCTGGGTGATGAGGACCTTCTGCTGGGGATACTCCGCGCCGACGAGGGGACAGCTGCCGCGGCGCTCTCTTCGCTGGGGGTGACGCTAGAAAGGGTGAGAGAGGGCTCCGAAGAGATGCTCTCCGATGCCCTCTCATCGATCGGGATCTCGCTCGAAGAGGTGCGTCGGGAGGCCGGCGACGCCTTCGAGATGAGCATCCCGGACGAGCGCAAGATCCCGTACTCCGTCCCGGCCAAGAACGCGCTGGTCGAGGCGCGCAAGGAGATGCGGAGGTTGGGAGACCACTACCTGGGCCCCGAGCACATCCTTCTGGGGATGCTGGGCAACGAAGGCGGGACGGCCGTCAGGATACTCGCTGGCATGGGCGTGTCGTCCGAGGCGCTGGAGGACCGGCTGTACGAGCTGCGCGGGTGAGCAGCCGGCTAGTGGCCGGCTATCATCGTGCCGGAGAGAGAAGGGCGCCTTGAAGGCGAAAACACTCCTGGCGCGCGGTTCGGCTGGCTGACCCTGCTCGCCGTCCGCTCGCTGGGATATCCGGGGAGAAAGGGGAAGGGCCTATGATCTTCAACCGTTTCGCGAGGGAAGCAAGGCGGTGCGTCGAGGCCGCGCTGGAGGAGGCCAGGCTCCTCGGCCACGATTCGGTAGGCGACGAAGACCTGCTGCTCGGCGTGCTGCGCGCTGGCGAAGGGGTGGCCGCGGAGGCACTCTCTTCTATGGGCGTCACCCTGGAGGCGGCGCGCGAGGAGTCAGAGGCGTCGTTCGCGGAGGCGCTCTCCTCCATCGGGATCTCGCTCGAGGAGGTGCGCCGGGAGGCGGGAGACGCCTTCGAGATGCGCATCCCCGACGAGCACCGCATCCCGTTCTCGCCGCGGGCCAAGAAGGCGCTCGAAGGGGCGCTGGGCGAGGCGGTCAGGCTCCGCGACAACAGGATCACGAGCGAGCACGTCCTCCGCGGTCTGCTGCGCGACGAGAGCGGCACGGCGGTGCGGCTGCTCCACAACCTCGGGGTTGCGCCGGAGACGCTCCGGGAGCGCCTCGACCAGCTTCGGGGACGGGCGGCTTAGAGCGGTTCGCGGAAAGTACGAACAGTCGGGGAAAGAGATCTTGAGGTTCACAGGTTTTTAGGTACTCAGGGGTACTCTTGGCGGAGCGGATCCCCGATTCCCCGCCCCTCAGAGCCTCAAAACCTCAAAGCCTTGCTCCGCAAGAGGTGCAACACCTTCGACTACCTCAAGTGACCTACAGGCTACGCACGCTCTCCTTCAACGCAGCGGAGATGAACGCCAGGTCATCGTCGTCTACGACCAGCGGCGGGGCAAGGGTGATGACGTTGTTGAAGCCCGCCACCGTGTCGCCGTTCTTCCCGACGATGAGCCCCCTCTCCTTGCACCCGGAGATCACCTTCGCGACCCTCTCGGCGGTGGCCGGGGCCCGGCTCTCCCCGTCTTCGACGAGCTCTATGCCGAAGAGCAAGCCCTTGTGCCGGATCTCCCCGACGTTCGGGTGGTCTTCGAGCTCGGCGAGCTCGTTCCTCAACCGCTCGCCCATCGTCGCCGAGCGCCCCGGCAGGTCTTCGTCGTCCATGATCTCGAGGTTCTTCACCGCCAGCGTGCACGCCGCCGGGTTGCCACCGAAGGTGTTGACGTGGCGGAAATGGTCGTACTCCTCCGTCCCCTTGAACGCCTCGAAGATCTCACGCTTCACGGCGGTGGCGGAGAGCGGCAGGTAGGCGCTCGTTATCCCCTTGGCCATCGTCACGATGTCAGGCTTTACGCCGTAGTGCTGGTGACCGAAACGCCGCCCAGTCCTGCCGAAACCGCAGATCACCTCGTCCACGATGAACAGGACGCCGCTCTTCTGGCAGATCCTCGCGACCTCCTCGACGTAGCCGTCGGGCGGGACGAGCACGCCGCCGCCCGTGATGATGGGTTCCATGATTACCCCGGCCACCGTCTCGGTCAGCTCCCACTCTATGGTGCGCTCTATGGACCGGGCGCACTCCATGTTGCACGCGGGGCGGTCGCCGCAATAAGCGCAGCGGTAGCGGTCGGGGGGCGCGACGTGCAGAAAGCCGGAAGCGAGCGGCTCGTAGCGGTACTTGCGCAGGGCCTGGCCCGTGGCGGCGAGGGAGCCCATGGAGTTGCCGTGGTAGGCGCGGTAGCGGGAGACGAACTTCCACCGTCTCGGCTCGCCGTTCTGCTCGTGGTACTGGCGCGCGATCTTGAAGGCAGTCTCGTTGGCCTCGGAGCCCGAGTTGGAGTAGAAGACCACGTAGTCGTCGTCGAGCCACTCGTTGAGCTTCTCGCCAAGCTCCACCGCGGGCTCGTGGCTCATCGTGAGAGGGTAGTAGGGTAGCCTGACGAGCTGGTCATATGCGGCTCTGGCCAGCTCTTCACGGCCGTACCCGACGTTGACGCACCACAGGCCAGACATGCCGTCGAGGTAACGGTTGCCTTCCGCGTCGGAGATCCAGGCCCCCTCACCCCCCGTCACCATTATCCGGGGGGCCGGCGCGGTGCCTCCCCCCTCGACCGGCGTGTAGCGCGACAGGGCGTGCCAGACGTAGCGCTCGTCCTTCTCGACAAGCTCGCGGATCCTCGTCGTGTCCATGCGCGCCCTACCTCAGGAGCTTCTGGGGGTCGGTGTAGGAGAGGTCGTGCGCCTCGGCGACCGGCTCCGAGACGAGGTTCCCGTCCAGGGTCGAGAGCCCCTTGGCTAGGGTCGGGTCCTCGGCGGCGGCGCCTTCGATCCCCTCATCGGCGATCTTTATGAGGTAAGGCAGCGTGACGCTCGTGAGCGCGAGCGTCGAGGTACGAGCGACCGCCCCGGGTATGTTGGCGACGCAGTAGTGGACGACG
>DATACV010000071.1:0-4495 GCA_036258875.1 Rubrobacteraceae bacterium | reverse complement strand
GCGGCCCCTCGCCGAGATGTCCACGAGGGTGTCCTTGAGGGAGGAGGTGCGGGAGCCGGACGGGGCGTACTTGTTGAGCTCGTCCACGAAGATGATCAATTTGTCCACCCCGAGCTCGTTGCGCTCGGCCTTCTCCCAGATACTCTTTATGACCTTGGTGACCACGAGGTCCTGCGGGACGCCGGTGAGCCTCGAGATGTCGATGACGCGCATCTCGCGGTCCGTAAAGGCGTCCTCGACGCTCGGGGAGTCTTTGTAGTCCACCCGGCCGTTTACCAGGAGGCCCTGGCACTTGCTCGGCAGGCCGTCGAAGCGGTTGCGGACCTTGGCGATTGTCGCCTGGTGGTGCCCGTTCCAGTAGGAGCTGTCGTTGTCGTCGAAGTAGTCGAAGGCGGAGTTGATCTCCCCGTAGAACGCCCCCATGGACTCTACGCGGGCGCTTATGAGGTACTCGACGAACCCGCGGAACTTGTCGTCGTAGTCGGTGGGGTCGAAGATGCGCCCGGCGTGCGGCAACACGTCCCCGAGGTCCCACAGGATGGGGTGCACGTTGGTGTCCTCGCCGCGCGCGGTGCGCAACGTGTTGAGCCTCCTCGCCGGTATGTCCGAAGGGTAGACGGTGCTCTCCTGCGGGTCCTGGCCGTAGGCGAGCGGCGCGAAGATGGTCAGGTTCGTGAACGGCTCCATCTCGAGCCCGAGCGCCTCGTACATCTCGCGGTCTTCGGGCGGGAGGCCCTTCTGGTTGGCCTTCTCGTAGCGGGCGGCGAGCTCGGGGGCTTCTGCCGGGTCTACCTCCACGGGCTTGTCCAGGTAGAGGAGGTCCGCACCCTTCACGTTGAACATGAGGGCCGCTACCTTCTTGTCTTTAGCGGTCTGGAAGATGCTCGAGATGGTGAAGAGCGCGTGGCTCGTCTTGGTGGAGAGCCCGCTCATGCCCGTGATGTTCAGGTGGCCCGCCTCGGGTCCCATGAGGTAGTCCGCGTCGGCGTAGAGGGGCGTGCGCTGCGGGGCGCCGTCTGCCTCGTTGCCGTTCTCGTGCAGGAGCATGGGGATCTTGGTCCCCGAGAACTCCTCGGCGCCGAGGGCGAACTCGATGGCGGCGCTCGTCGCGAAGAAGACGGGGCCGCTCTTGACAGGGCGCTTGCTCTTCTTGCGCTCGTCGCGGTGTTTGGTCGCCAGCACGCGGGCGCGGAAGACCAGGATCTCGACCCGGTCAGAGAGGGCGGGCAGCGACGGGTCGCCGTCGAAGGCGTAGAAGTCGTCGAGGAAGGACTGCAGGTCGGAGTAACGGCGCGGGTCGTCGAGGACGGCTATCGCTGTGGCGTCCTCGCTCTCGGCGGCGACGATGTGCCCGATGTCCAGGCTCTGGGCCGTCTCGGTCTCTGCGGTCCAGAAAAAGAACTCGTGGGCCGTGGCCGGGTGGTCCTCGCTGGTCACGACCCGCCCGATGGGCCCCGAGGCGGTGTCCAGGTAGTCCGGGTGCAGCATCTAGTTCCTCCCGTTCGATGCCAGCTGGCGTTCCAGCCTCGCGTACGCTCTCTCGGAGCCCTGCACTAGGGGCTTCAGGATCTTCTCGACGTAGTGGATCGGGTAGATCATGGCCGGCCACCTCGGGTCAGGCTTCGCCAGGGGGGCCCGCTCGGCGAGGACCCAGCGCGACACCTCGTCTATCTGGTCAGACTCCATGTCCCGCGGCGCCTCGATGCGCATCAGAGACCCGAGAGCGTCCGCGCCGCGCTGCGGCGGCCACACCCGCAGATACCAGGAGGTGCGCTGCTTGCCGGGGTCGAGCCCTATCTGCCAGCCCGGGATGAAGCTCGTCGTCCGCATCCCCGGCTCAAGGTCGAGCAGCATCCCGACGTCCCTGCCCACGAACTCGGGGCGGGCTACGCTCTTTATGAGGCCGATGGCGCGCCGGTTCGACTCCCTGATGCTTTCGAGTTGCCCGTCGACGGCGATCCAGGCGTCGGGATCTTCGAGCGTCCGGTCGTCCCCTTCCCATTGCCGCAGCATCCCGCCCTCCAGCCGCTCCCGGAGCGCTCTGACCCTTACGCGGGACCTCTCCCTCATCCCGACGTAGTCCGAGGGGTCGGGCTCGTCCATGTAAGCCGCGGAGTCGAGGATGAGGTGAGGGGAGGAGGGGACCTCGTCCGGACCGAGCTCCGAGAACCCCGCCGCCTGCAGGAGGTCCCAGAACGCTTCGACCCCTGCGTCCCCGACGCTGCGGGGCAGGATCACGGCCTGCACCACGGTCGGCGGGCTCTCCAGCGGCATGCGCGAGAACCGCCGCTCGCAGCGGTTGATTATCGCGGCGGCCACGGTCGCGACGATTACCGGGGCCATCTCTATGCGCCCGATCTCGCGCGAGCTCTGCACGCCGTCGAGGAAGTAACACAGCCTCGAGGTGCCGTCGGGGCTGCCCGGGTCTCGTGGTCCCGGCGGCGTCTCCAGGTGGTGCGGGCGCCCGAAGGGGGTCTGCTCTTCGTCCGCGGGGTAACGGCCGAACTGCTGGGCCTCCAGGTCGCAAGATCCCGCGCCCGCGGTTACATGGATGCCCCTGCGCTCGGCCTCGACGAGGGCCTTGCTTATCTTCGCCACGAAATCGTTAGCCGCGCTCCCCATCAGCATTAACGTAAGAGTATACGCGGATGACCGGGAAGAAACTATGCCCGCTTTTCGGGCGCGGGTACGGGCAGCTCGAACTGCCTCTCGGCGAGGCCGACGGCTGCCCTGAAGCTCCGGCGCTCCTCTGGGGTCCCGGTGTAGGCTTCGCGGGCCATCTTGAGAACCTTCTTGGCCTCGCCCCGCTGCTCTGCGGCGTTGGGGACCTCCTTGGAGAAGGCGTAGGTGAGGTCGCCCCCCTCCTCGTAGTAGAAGTGGACGAAGATGCTCTTCTGGCGCCCCAGGCCCGAGAGCGCCGCGTCGCCGGAGACCTGCGAGACGTCGAGGAGGGTCCCGGCGGAGAGGTGGGTCTCAGCCTCCTCGGGGTAGATGGAGAACGCGAGGCGGACGACGGGGCCGTAGAAGGTCTTGTAGAACTCGAGGCGGCGCACGACGCGGGACGGGCCGCGGACTGCGTCTATAGGTTCTCTCTCGGCGGCCACGATTATGTGGCCTTGAGGGGGGCGCATCGAGTCGCGGCCGCGGGTGGAGATCACGCGCGATTGCACGCCCCTGCCCGCGACGGCCGAGGCGATGCTGTGCCGGACGCGCTCGGGGAGGTCGAGCCCGCGGGCTTCTCCCATCAGGCGCCGAACCTCTCGAAGAAGCGGGCGAAGTAGCTTATCGCCTCGTAGTAGTCTTCGAGCCTCACCCACTCGTTGGGCGAGTGGAGGCGGCTTCCCGTGTTCGCGACGGCCCCGGTCATGATGGTCGCTATCCCGAGCTCGGTGGCGATGAGCGAGGTCGGGCCGCTCCCGCCGATGGTGGGGTAGACGACGGCGTCGTCGTGGCCGAGGTCCTCCCAGGTCTCGACGGCCGTCCGCACCACCGGCGAGTCCACCGGGGTCTTGGCAGCCTCGACCCCGTGCAGGTCCACGACCTCCACGTCGTCGAAGCCGCGCCTGCTCAGGTGGGACCGGATCAGCTCGACCACGGGACCGGGACTCTGCCCGGCGACGAGCCGGAAGTCCATCTTGACGAAAGCCTCGGAAGGGACGATGGTCTTCGAGCCGGGACCGGTGTAGCCGCTCATGATGCCGGCGATGTTGGCCGTCGGCCTTAACAGCATCTCCCTCAGGGCCTCCTCATCCGAGAGGTTCCTGTCGAAGGCGTCGACCCCCCAGGACTCTCTCAGCTCCTGCGCATCGAAGGGGATCCTGCCTATCGCCTCTAGGTCCTTCTCGGAGGGCTCCTCGGCTAGCTCGTCGAGGCCGTCTAGGGTGACGTTGCCCCCCTCGTCCTTTATGGTCCTCAGCGCCTGCACCAGGCGCCAGGCGGGGTTCGGGGCTATGCCGCCGTACATGCTGTGGAGGTCGTAGGCGGGACCACGAGCGCGCAGCTCGACGTAGGCGAGGCCCTTGGTGCCGCAGTAGATCATGGGCCGCCCGGTCCCGTCCTTCATCGAGCCCTCCCACAGGCAGGCGTCCGCCGCGAGCAGCTCCGCGTTCGCCCGCACGAACGGCGCCAGGTTCGGGCTCCCGACCTCCTCCTCCCCCTCGATGAAGAACTTGATCTTGAAGGGGGGCGGACCGTGCTCCTCGCCGTAGAGTCTCAGGGCCTGGATGCGGGCGAGGACGTCGCCCTTGTCGTCAGCGACGCCGCGGGCGTACAGAGAGCCGTCCCGGACTGTGGGCTCGAACGGCTCGGTCTCCCAGAGCTCCAGCGGCTCGGGAGGCTGCACGTCGTAGTGGCCGTAGGAGAGGAGCGTCTTCTCTCCCTCGCCGGCCTCCGCGTAGACGACCGGGTGTCCTTCGGTCTCCAGGATGCGGGCCTCGGCGCCCGCATCCTCCAGCTTCCTCGCTACCCACTCGGCGCACTCGCGGAAGCCGGTGCC
>DATACV010000070.1:0-4440 GCA_036258875.1 Rubrobacteraceae bacterium | reverse complement strand
CTCCTGCTTTTCGCCGTGGGCTTCGCCCGCTACTTCGTCCTCGCCCAACGCGACGGGGACGGCGGGCTCGCCGCGGCCGCGGCCGTGGCCTTCCTCATGATGTGCGCTCTAGCCGCGGCGGAGGCCTTCGGGTGGTTGTGGTGAGCGACGGCGAGGTCGCCAGGAGGCTCAGGTACGCAGGCTACGTCTTCGCGCCGAGCCGCTCGGGCAAGCACTTCTGGGAGCAGCCCGGGACTGGCAGGCGGCTCCCGGAGGATCACGCCTTCGCGCTGGTTCGCGAGGAGGAGACGCGCCTGCTGAGGGAGGCGGGCTGGGAGCGCGTGGAGATAGAAGGCGAGGCGTACTGGCGCAGGCCGGACACCGGGCGCCTGTACCCGCGGGGCCCGGCCGTGGACGTGCTGCGGGCCCAGGAGGGAAGGGCGACGTGAGGGGCTCCCTCTCGCGTCGGATTCACCGCGAATTCATCGCCGTCCGCTATAAAGTTATCCGGTCCGCCGGGGCGTCGTCGAGGCCTCCGGTGCCTTCGAGGAAGCCTCGGGAAGGAGGAGCGGGTGAAGCGGTCAGTGGTGATCTTGGTGGCGGTGGCGCTGTCCCTGGCGCTGGCGGCGGGGCCGGCGCTCGCGGCCGACTTCGTGGGCGATGCCGGCCCGAACACGATAGTGGGCACCGCGGCGTCCGACTTCATAGACGGCCTCGGCGGCGACGACGCCCTCCACGGGCAAGGCGCGGCCGACGCGGTCTACGGCGGCTTCGGTGCCGACCTGATCCGGGGCGGCCCAGGCGACGACAACCCCGGCTTCGACGTCGGCCCCAGGGTCAAGGGCCTCTACGGCGGCTTCGGCTTCGACCGCGTCGAGGGCAACGGCGGCGAGGACCTGATAATCGGCGGGGCGGGCGGCGATGTCCTCCTCGGCGGCTCCGGCGACGACCAGATCGGCGACCCCGGCCCGGGGTTCCTCGACAGGATCTTCTGCGGCCCTGGCGTCGACTTCGTGGAGGCCAGCCCGGGGGATTTCGTGGCCTCCGACTGCGAGCGGGTGGAGCGCGTCTAGGAGATCCTGGCGGGGCAAACAGACCCGTCGTGCCCCACCGGTAACCTCGCGGGGCAAGAGCCGTCGGGCCTCGGAAAACGCCGCCTCGCGTGTCAGCGAGGGGTGGCCCCCGAAGAAGCCCCCGTCGTGAGGGACCGCTAGTGGCGCAGGCCTTACCGCTCCTCGTGCGGTACTGAGGAGCTGCTCCAGGAAGAGCGTCTGGTCCGATCTGGTCGAGGCGAGGAGGCAGAGACGACTTCGGTGATCCTGCCGATCAAGCTTCGGGTGGAAGCTGGTCGAGATCCTCGCGGCTATACACCACGTCCCCGGCGTCGGCGAAGCAGGTATCGAAGTCATTGCCACGCTGACCGAGCAACTCGTCGTGAGACGGCGAAGAAGCTAGTCGCGCGTGGAGAACTCCGCCCAGAGCGGGTAGTGGTCGGAGATCCGCCACGAGAGCTGGGTCTTGTTCAGCCCCCGCGAGGTCAGGGTAGTAGTCGTGAAGTCGAAGTAGCCCCCTCTCGAGTAGCGCAGCGAGAGGGCGGGGAGGCCGCCCCTGCCCGTGAACCAGGCTATCTGGTCGTAGAACTTGTTCAGGTGCGGCCTCGCGGGGTCGGAGAAGATCGTGCGCGGTGCCTCCTGGAGGTCCTCCGGGATGTCCAGCCCCGTCGAGATAAAGGCGTCGTGGAGGGCGTCGCCCCTGCGGTCGATGTTGAAGTCGCCCAGGGCTATGAGGTTGTGGTCCCAGCCGTTTATGTCCCTGGCCCACCCGGCGAGCCACTCGGCTATGGCCTTGAGCTCCGGCACGCGCTCCTCCTCGTCCTCCCCGTAGAGCACGTGCAGCGTGACGAGGACGAAGGTCTTGCCGCCCGAGCGGAAGCTCACGGCGTAGGGGGTGCGGGCGAACTGCCTCTGGAGGGCGCCCGACTCGATGGGGCCCAGCCGCTCCTCGGGCACGACGATCTCGCAAGCCAGCCCGGAGGGCACAACCCTCCTGGTGTCGAACAGGAACGCCATGCGCTCGGCGTTGCCCGGGGCCCCCTCCGTGACGTCGGTCAGGCTCAGGCCCCAGTTCGGCCCGAGCGTGTGGACCAGACGACGCAGCGCCTTGAGGTTGTCCTTGGCCTCCTGGATCGCCACCACGTCGAACCTGGAGACGATCTCGGCTATGCACGAGAGCGAGTGCAGGTCGCGCTTTGGGGTGTCGGTCTCGGAGGATTGCCACTTGTCGGTGAGGTCGCCGAAGGCGCGGACGTTCCAGGTGGCGATCAGCAGGTTGCGGTCGAGCGCCTTGGCGGGGACGCCCCCGTCCTCCGCGTCGTCGAGCGCCGCGCGCAGCCGGGCCAGGTCGGCCGCGACCTCCTCGGGCGGCGCGCCGGTGGCGGCAACGGGATCGGGCGGCATTGGTCCTCCTCGCGGACTTGCGTGGTGCTTCTTCTCGACGCATGTGAGCACGCGGCGATGAATCGGCGATGAATCGAACCGCCGCGCCGCCCGGCACGCTGGCCCGCGGGCGAGGGTCGGGACAGGGATGGTGTTGTGGGGTGGGAAACCGCGTCGGGTGCAGCGGGGGCCAGGGGAAGTACGCGACAGAGGGCGCCAGCGCGGTTGCCGGACGGCCCATCAGGATCGGGGCGGGTGCCGGAGGGTAAGGGGAATTACCGGCAGGGACCCGCCCCGAGGATCACCCTACCCGGAGACGATGAATTCCCGATGAATCGGCGAGTACTGGACTTGCTAGAATGGCCTGTTCGTCAGCGCGCCCAGCCAGGGAGCAGGCCGTGAGGTTACGTAGAGCCCCAACCCACCGTGCGACCGGACAAGCGCCCGTATGAGCCCCCTCGCCGTCGTCATCGCCGACACCCACATCCCTCGCCGGGCGAAGGCCCTTCCGGAGGACCTGGCTCCGTACCTCGAGCGCGCCGACCTCGTCCTGCACGCTGGGGACCTGTTGGACCCGGCGCTACTCGAAGAGCTCGACGCGTACGCGCGCGTCGAGGCGGTGCGGGGTAACCTGGACCCTGCGGGACTCCCGGAGACGCGGGAGTTCGGGTTCGGGGGAGCGAGGATCTCCATGGTCCACGACTCGGGCCCGAAGAAGGGTCGCCGGGGGCGCATGAGACGCCGCTTCCCGGAGGCCCGCGTCGTCGTCTTCGGCCACTCCCACATCCCCTTCCTCGAGGACGAGGACGGCCTCATGCTGCTCAACCCCGGAAGCCCCACCGACAGGCGTCGCCAGCCGCGCCACACCTTCGCGCTGCTGCGCGCGGACGGGGGTGAGGTAAGGGCGGAGATAGTGCCGCTGTGAGCGGGGAGGCGCGGCGAGGAGATAGACGGCTCCTAACCCATAGAACCCGCGAAACGCGCGGTGGGATCGACGCGCCTCGCCGTTAGAATCGGTGGGTGAGAGAAAGGGAGGGGATTCGGAGGAGCATCGTCGGCCGCGGTGCGACCGGCAACCCGAAGAACCGCTTCGAGCGGATCGAGGTCGAGCCGGACCCAACCGAGCTCGAAGAAGAGGGTCTGCGCCCCGAGACCGTCTACCTCCGGGACCACTCCCGCACCATCATCGCCCGCAACGACAGCCCGGATATCGGCTTCGACGCGAGCATCAACCCGTACAGGGGATGCAGTCATGGTTGCAGTTACTGCTACGCCCGTCCTACCCACGAGTACCTGGGCCTCTCGGCCGGCCTGGACTTCGAGAGCAGGATCCTGGTAAAAGAAGACGCCCCCGAGTTGTTGGGCAATGAACTCTCGTCCCCGCGTTGGGAGCCGAAGGCGCTCTCGATGAGCGGCGTCACCGACCCCTACCAGCCGGTCGAGAGGAGGCTCCGGATCACACGCCGCTGCCTGGAGGTCCTCGCGGCGTTCCGCAACCCGGTAGTTATCGTAACCAAGAACCACCTGGTGACGCGCGACATCGACCTCCTCGGCGAGCTGGCCGGCCACGACGCCGCGGCGGTCGCCGTCTCGCTCACCACCCTGGACGACGGCCTGCGGCGTGTCATGGAGCCTAGGACCTCCCGTCCGGCGCGCAGGCTCGCCGCCGTCGAGAAGCTCGCCGCGAGCGGCATCCCCGTCGGGGTGATGACCGCGCCGGTGATCCCAGGCCTCAACGACCACGAGCTTCCAGCCCTCCTCTCGACCGCGGCCGCCTCCGGCGCGACCTTCGCCGCCTACGTCCCCGTGCGGCTCCCCCTCGCCGTCCGCCCGCTCTTCGCGGACTGGCTGGAGCGCCACTACCCCGAACGCAAGGACAAGGTGCTGAACCGCATCCGCTCGATGCGGGGCGGCGAGCTGAACGACCCTCGCTTCGGGTCCCGGATGAGGGGCGAGGGCCTCTTCGCCGACCACATCGCCCAGCTCTTCTCCATAAGCTGCCGCAGGGCAGCCATAGAGGAGGGGC
>DATACV010000069.1:0-6208 GCA_036258875.1 Rubrobacteraceae bacterium | reverse complement strand
TGGGACGCTGCTCCTCGAGGACGTCCTTGCCGACGATCCCGACGTCCGCCGCGCCGTGCTCGACGAAGACCGGCACGTCCGAAGGCCTGCTAACTATGAACTCCGCGCCCTCCGCCCTGTAGAAGAGCCTGCGCCCGTTCTGCCGCAACACGTCCACGGGCAGCCCCGCCCCGTCGAGCGCCGCGAGCGCGTCCTCGAAGATGGCCCCCTTGGGCACCGCGACCCGGAGCCCGCTCACGAGAAGACCCTTTCGGGCACCTTCTCGACCGGGGTGGGCTCGAACTCTCCGCCGGGCCGGGCGAGCTTCAGCCCGCCGGAGGCCGGGTAGGCCACAAAGGCGGCCTCGACCGAGCGGGCGTAAGCGGAGGCCGCCTCGGGCGCGACGTCCTCGGCGAGGTGCAGGACGGGGACACCGGTCGAGCGGAGCCGTGCCGCGGCCCGGGTGGCTTCGAGGCCGGCGCCGATCAAGACGAGCAGCGGCGATGGTTCGGCCTCCGGCAGGACCGAGATGAGACGTTCCAGGGAGATGGCGAAGCCGGTCGCGGGGAGCGGTTCGCCGAAGCGCCGCAGGAGGTTGTCGTAGCGGCCCCCGTTTGCCACCGTGAAGCCGAGCCCGGCGGCGTAGACCTCGTAGACCGCGCCCGTGTAGTAGTTGTGGCGCCCGATCAGGCCCAGGTCGAGCATCACCGCACCGAGGTGTCCACAGGCGTCGAGGTGCGCCAGGATCTCCCTGAGGTTCTCTAGCGCCGCAGCCGCCTCGCCCTCCGCGTAGCGTTCCGCCCTCTCCAGAACGGATGCGTCCGTCGCAGGACCGACGATGCGGGGTATCTCGCGCACCCCGGCCGCGGTGTCAGGGAGGCCCTGTGAGATCTCATCCACCCGCACGAGGTCTTTGGCCGCGAGCGCCGCGAGCAGCTCGGGGGCGGACTCGGGGGCGACCCGGCGCAGGTACCCCTCGTAGAACGCGATCTGTCCGAGCACCAGGACGAAGTCCTGCGGGGAGCGCAGGCCGATGCTCTCCAGCGTCTCGACGAGCAGGGTGATCGACCCGGCGTCCTCGCCCGGACTCGTCGAGCCGACGACCTCTACCCCCGCCTGGTGGAACTCCGCGCTCTGGCCCCGACCAACGCCCGTCCGCCGGTAGACCGGGAGTCCATATGAGAGCTTGTGCGGCGTCGGGGTGTTGCGTAACCGCTGGGCGACGAGGCGCGCGATCGGGGTGGTCATCTCCGGTCTGAGCAGCAGCATCTGGTTGTCGGGGTCGAAGAGCTTGAAGGAGGCGTCGCGCAGTCTGGGCTCCTCGACCACCTCCGAGTACTCGAGGGCTGGCGTTATGACCTCCCGGAACCCGTGCAGCCTGAACCGTTCCAGGACCTTCGCCTGGACGTCTAGCAACCGCGTGGACTCCGGCGGCAGGATGTCCCGCGTGCCGGGCGTGGTGGAGAACTTCCTTGTAGGGCCTCTCTGCATCGAACCGCTATCTTAAACCGCTCCACAGCCCTTTACGAACCGCGGGGACCGTCTATCCGAGAGGGCGCTTCGTGGCGGCCTGGGCTGCTCGCGACACGCCATGCTGCCTCGGGTGAGGAAAGTCCTCTCTCAGGACCGAAAAATACGCAAAGATCAAAAGTTAGGGTTCTCGACGTGCTGCGAGATCAATGGTTTCGAGAAGCGCTGTAGAGCGTCGTTACGGGCTTCTCGAAAGGGTGCCTCACTCGAAGACGACCGTCCGGTTGCCGTCGACCAGGATGCGGTCCTCCAGATGCCAGCGTACCGCGCGGGCCAGCACGCGCCGCTCGACCTCGCGCCCGACCCTCACCAGGTCCTCGACGGTGTCGCGGTGGGTGACGTGCGCCACGTCCTGGTGGATTATGGGGCCTGCGTCGAGCTCCTCAGTAACGTAGTGCGCGGTAGCACCTATGGTCTTCACGCCCCGTTCGTGGGCCCGGCGGTAGGGGTCGGCGCCCGCAAAGGCCGGGAGGAACGAGTGGTGGATGTTGATGATGCGCGCCGGGTAGGCGTCGACGAACCTCGGCGTCAGTATCTGCATGTAGCGCGCGAGCACGACCACGTCGATGTTGTTGTCCGACAGGAGATTCAATACCTTCGATTCCTGTTCGGCCTTCGTCTCCTTCGTGACCGGCAGGTGATGGAAGGGGATGCCGTAGGAGGCCGCCCGCGCCTCCAGGCCCGGGTGGTTGGAGACGACGAGCGGTATCTCGGCCTCCAGCTCCCCGGCGTCCCACCGCCACAACAGGTCTATGAGGCAGTGGTCGTATCGGGAGACTAGGATAGCCATCCGCCTGGGCGTGTCGGTGTGAGATAGCCGCCAGGACATCTCGTGTCTGCGGGCGAGCGGGGCGAAGGCGCCGGCGAACTCGTCGCGAGAGAGCCCGAAGCCCTCACCCTCGATCTCCAGCCGCATGAAGAAGGTACCGGAGTCGCTCACGTACTGGTCGGCGGAGAGTATGTTCCCGTCGTGTATCGAGATGAACGAGGATATGGCGGCGATCAGACCCTTCTTGTCCGGGCAGGAGATCAGGAGTCGCAGGTTGTAGCTCACGCGGCGGACGCTCCGGGTTCTCTAGCGGGCAGGGGCGTGGCGCATTCTGCTACAGGGCCGGGCCGGCGGGCAAGCGCCGCCCCTAGCGACGGATCTGGGTAACGGGCGGGTCGTAGAAGAGGTCGAGGAGCCAGTCTATGGCGATCCTGGCCCGGCTGTTCGGGCTCTCGAGCTTGTAGAGGTAGGTGGCCCGCCAGAAGAGCGCGGCTATGAGGCCGCTGAACTTGATGCCCATGACCTCGTTGACTGCGAACTCGCTGCCCATCTCCACGAGTTGCCCGAGCGGCCTGTAGCTGAAGGGCTTCGGCTCCTCGCCGTCTATGACGGCCAGCACGTTCCTGGCCACGGACTCGCCCTCCTGGACGGCGGCCTGGGCGTTCGGCGGCACCGGCTCGCCGCGCTCGTCCACGGTCGCGGCGCTGTCGCCGATGCCCCACACGTTCTCGTGGCCGGCGACCCGCATGAAGCGGTCGACCTCCAGGCCCTTGCGCTCGTCGTGGGGGAAGGGCAGGTCGTCCAGCTTCACGCTCGCGCGGGCGCCGGCGGTCCAGATCACGTTCTGAGTCTCTATCTCGCGCCCGTCGTTCAGGATGACCTTCTCGGCCGTTACCTCCTGGGCTCTGACGTCGTTGAGCACCTCGACGTGCAGATCTGCGAGCTTCTTGCGGGCCACGCGCCTGAGGGCGGGGTCGAGCTCCTTGAGTATCTCCTTGTTGGCGTCCACCAGGATGATCTTGACCCTGTGCGGGCTGATGTTCGGGTAGTCGGGGACGAGCAGGTCGTGGACGAGGCTGTGGAGCTCGGAGGCCACCTCGACGCCAGTGGCGCCGCCGCCGATGACGACGAAGGTGAGCTTGGACTCGGGCACGTCGCCCTCGAGGGTGGCCTCCTCGTAGCGCTCGATGACCCGGTTGCAGATCCTCTCCCCCGCGTCGATCCCCCTTATGCTGATGCAGTGCTCCTCGACGCCGGGGATGCCGAAGTACGCAGGCTCCGCACCCAGGGCCAGTATCAGGTGCTCGTAGGGGAACTGCCGCCCACCGGCCGTCGCGATCCGCTTCTCCGGGTCCACGTCGTCGAGGTCAGCCCTCCGGAAGCTGGCGCCGAGCCGGATCAGGGCCCGCCGCAGGGGCTGCGCGACGTTGTGGGTCTGCACGTCGCTGCTTATGATGCCGGCCAGCATCGGCCAGAAGGTGAAGTAGTTCTCCCGTGAGATGACCATCACCCCGACGTCGTCGCGGTCCCTGGTCAGCTTGCACAGGGTCTCCGCGGCCTTGTAGCCGGCGAACCCCCCACCCACGACGAGGACGCGGTTCGGGAAGTCTTTGTAAGGCACCCGCTCCCACGGCTGGTAGCGCGGGCCGCTGCGCAGCGCCCGGCGCACGAGCTCTGCGGCGGCGACCCCGCCGCCGGCAACGAGCGCCCCCCTGAGTAGCCTGTTCATCGCCCCACCCGCCTTAGAGAGCCATCCACAGTGCTCTTATACCCCGCAGGGGCGAGGCGCTATCTGGCTTGCGGCGACTCCCGGTCCAGGCTTCGCTTCGCCAGGAGGTTCACGCCGTACAGGACCACCCCGACCGCAAGCAACGCCGCGGCCAGCCCGAAGACCGTGATGTCGGTAAGGGCCTGGTAGATCAGGAGCGCCGCGGCGACCACGGCCCCGAGGACGGGGAAGGTGGTCGGGGCCCTGAAGTGCTCGTGGCCTACCTCGTCCCGGCGCAGAACGAGCACCGAGATGTTCACCATCACGAACGCCAGGAGCAGGAGCACGACGGTCGTGCTGCCTAAAGTGCTCAGGGCTTCGTCGTTGCGACCGATAGTGACGAGGACTATCAGGGCTATGGCCGCGGTGAAGGCTATCGAGACCCACGGCGTGCGGCGGCCCGGGTGGACGCTCGAGAAGACCGTAGGCATCACCCCCTGATCGCCCATGCCGTAGATGATCCGGGAGGCCATGATCATGTTGATCAGCGCCCCGTTGGAGACCGCGAGCAACGCGATGGCCGCAAAGAGCTGGGTCGGGATGCCTATCGGACCCCTCTCCACCACCTCGAGCAGCGGCCCGCTCGACTCCGCGAGGGTGCCCGTCGGTACGACCATCGAGGCGGTGAAGGTGACGAGCAGGTAGATCACGCCGGCGAGTAGCAACGCCCCGAAGATGGCGCGCGGGTAGTTCCTGCTCGGGTGCTGGGTCTCCTCCGCGACGTTCACCGAGTCGTCGAAGCCGATGAGGGCATAGAAGGCGAGCACTGTGCCGGCCAGGATGGCGGTCAGCACGCTCGTGCCCTCCTTGAACTCGAACGCCCGCCCCGGGTCCCCCGTCCCCGTCGAGAGCGCCGCGATCCCGATGATGATGATCAGGGCGAGACCGGTGATCTCGACTATCGTCAGGACGACGTTGATCCTCACCGACTCGGTGATGCCGTAGAAGTTGATAGCGGTGATCAGCAACATGAAGACTATGGCGGCGCCTATGACGGGGACGGTTATGAACTGCGCCAGGTAGTCGCCGCTGAAGGCGAGCGTGAGGGTGCACGCCGAGGTGATCCCGGAGGCCATCACCGCGAAGGCCACCATGAAGCTTACGAAGGGGTTCCTGAAGGCGTTGTTGACGTACGTGGCGGACCCACCCGCCCGCGGGTACTTGGTCACGAGCTCGGCGTAGGAGGAAGCGGTAAAGATCGCGAGCACGAAGGCGCACAGGAACGCCGACCAGATGGCGCCGCCGACCAGCCCGCCGACCTCGCCCACCAGCGCGTAGATCCCGGCTCCTACTATGTCGCCGAGGACGAAGAACAACAACAGCCACGGACCTATGCCTCGTCTTAGCTCCGGGTGTTCTCTAGCGTGAGATACGTGCTCGTCGTCCATCTGTCCCCTCCTCACCGGTAGCCGGCCAAGGCCGGCTCTCTCGCTCGTCACACACGCGCCGTGCAACTCAATTCTAGGCGCGGCCTGGGGAGACGGTCAAGCCGAGTATGCTACGGCGACCTGACCCGCGTCTGCGCTCTCTCGTCGCAGGCGATGCCGCATACGGTGCGCTCCTCGGCCACCGCTACGAGCCCGTCATTTATGGAGGCTCTCCACCACGCCGCGGACCACCAGTGTCATCCTCCACACCGGCGCGGCTCTCTCCCGGCCTCAGAGGAGGCTCGCCAGGCGCCTCACGCCTTCTTCGATCTGCTCCGGCGTCACGGCGCAGAACGGCAGCCGCACGAACCTGTCGCCCGGTACCGGGCCGCCGTCGTCGGGGTCGGCGAAGAACGCCGCTCCCGGGGTGAGCACGAGCCCGCGCTCGTTCGCGCGGCCCACCAGGTCTTCGGTGTTCGCGTCCTCAGGCAGCATGACGCTCACGAAGAAGCCGCCGTCGGGGACGAAGGCCTGCGCGCCCGGCAGCTCGCGGCGCACCGCCTCGGCCATCGCCTTCCAGCGGGGCGTGTACAGGTCCTTGAGCCGCTCGACGTTCGGCGCGAGCAGACCCCGCCGCAGGTACTCCGCGACCGCGGCCTGGGTGGGGAGGACGGGTGAGAGGTAGGTGTCCTCACCGACCCCGGTCACGGCAGCGATGAGGTCGGAGGGCGCGAGCATGAACCCCACCCGGATGCCGGGGCTCAGGAGCTTGCTGAACGAGCTCATGGTGATGAC
>DATACV010000068.1:0-7957 GCA_036258875.1 Rubrobacteraceae bacterium | reverse complement strand
GCCGGCCATAGACCCCTTGAGCCCCAAGAACATGGCGCTCGCCCCCGAGGACGCCCGCTACATCGCCAACCAGTTCGGGGTGGACGTCGAGAGACCCTTTATCGTGCAGGTCTCGCGCTTCGACCCCTGGAAGGACCCTCTAGGCGTCATAGACGTCTACAGGGCGGTCAAGGAGGAGGTGCCGGAGGTCCAGCTAGTCCTGATCGGCTCGATGGCCCACGACGACCCCGAGGGCTGGGATTACTGGTACAAGACGGTCAACTACGCCTCCGGCGATCAGGACATCTTCCTCTTCTCTAACCTCACCAACGTCGGCGCCATCGAAGTGAACGCCTTCCAGTCCATCGCGGACGTGGTGATCCAGAAGTCCATCCGCGAGGGCTTCGGGCTCGTGGTGGCCGAGGCGCTGTGGAAGGCGAGGCCCGTGGTGGCCAGCAGGGTCGGGGGCATCCCGATGCAGATCACCGCGGGCGGCGGCATCCTCATAGACACTATCCCCGAGGCCGCCTCCGCCTGCGTGAAGCTCCTCAAGGACCCCGACTTCGCCCGCGATGTGGGCCGCCACGGCAAGGAGCACGTGCGCGAGCACTACCTGATCCCGCGCCAGATGCGCGACAACTTTAAGCTTTACGCCAGACTCCTGGGAGTCTGAGCCGGCATCACGCGGCCGCCCGAAGCCGGCTCCTACCCCATACCCTTCGAAGGTAGGCCTTGGTAGAGAAGACCAAGGACTAGCCGATAGGCCGTTAGACAACGACTAATGAGTCCGGGACAACGGTGAGCCTCCAAACCGAGGCTCACCGTTCCGTTTTCTCTGCCGGCCCGTGACGCTCTGCTATAGAGCGTGACGATAAGGTCTGCGCGAGGTTCTCCGCCGCGCCGGAGGAGAGCTACCCTGGCGATCCTCCGAGATCTCATAGGTCGGGATGCGTCTCTGGGCCGTCTATCGTCCATCCGCATCCGACCGCGTAGCACTCGGACGCGCGGGTACGAGATCCCGCGCCGAGCCCCGGTCTTGCCTCCCGCAGAAATGCCTCTACGCCGCCTCTCTCGGCTGAGGTTAAGTGAGGCGGCACAGAGGGCTCATGGCGCCGCCCCCCGGTGCGCGCTACCATGCCCGAGGTAGTGAGGGCTGCGCCGCAAAGCGGGACCTGGCGTTTGGCGGGGGTCTCTCGCTAACTGCTCGGGATGCAAGAGAACGCCGCGCGGTCTCAGAGGCCGCCGGTCGTCGCCGTGAGAGGGGAGAAGAGCGTGGCCCAGGGCACAGACGGTCGGCTCGTGATAGTCTCGAACCGGGGACCCGTGACCTTCTCGCGCTCGGAAGCGGGCGAGAGGACCTATTCGAGGGGGGCAGGGGGCCTGGTCACGGCCCTCAACGCGGTCTCGCGCCGCGGCGAGGACACCGTCTGGATCGCCTCCGCCCAGGGCGAGGAGGACGCGCGCGTCGCCAGGGAGGGTCCCGAGCCCTACGAGGTCGAGGACCTGCGCGTGGTGCTCGTCGAACACGACGCGGAAGCCTACGACCTGATGTACAACCACCTCGCCAACCCCTTGCTCTGGTTCGTCCAGCACGGCCTCTACGACCTCCCCTACTCGCCCACTTTAGGAGACGACACGAGGCGGGCCTGGGAGGAGGGCTACGTCCCCGTGAATCGCAACTTCGCCGGGGCCGTGGCCCGGACCGTCGAGGGGGAGGAGGCGCCGCTGGTACTCCTGCACGACTACCAGCTCTACATGACGCCGCTCTTCGTCAGGGAACGGCTCGGCCCGGACGCCTTCGTCTCGCTCTTCGTGCACATCCCCTGGCCCGAATCGGATTACTGGCGCGTCCTGCCTCAATACGTGAGGGAGGGCGTCCTGGAGAGCCTCCTCGCGGCCGACGTGGTCGCCTTCCACACCAGGGGCTACGCCCGCAACTTCGCGGAGACCGCCGTCCGAGTCCTCGGCGTCGAGTACGACGCAAAGAAGGGAGCCATCCACCACGAGGGCCGGGAGGTGTGGGTGCGCGCCTACCCCATCTCCATAGACCCTGCCGAGTTCGAGGAGCTGGCGGGGAGCGAGGCCGTGCTCGAGCAGGAGAAGTTCGTCAAGAGGCTGCCAGGCAAGCTCCTGCTGCGCGTGGACCGTACCGACCTCTCTAAGAACGTGGTCCGCGGCTTCCAGGCCTACGGGCGGATGCTCGAGCGCCACCCCGAGATGGCCGGCGAGGTGACCTTCCTCGCCCAGCTCCAGCCCTCGCGCACCGACGTCCCTGAGTACGCCGCCTACATGGAGGCCGTGGGCCGCACGGCAGAGGAGATAAACGAGAGGCACGGCACGGAGTCCTGGAGGCCGATAGAGCTGTTCATGGAGGACAACTTCCCCCGCTCCGTCGCCGCCTACAAGAACTTCGACGTCCTGCTCGTGAACGCCGTGCGCGACGGCATGAACCTCGTCGCCAAGGAGTCGGTGATCGTCAACGAGAGAGACGGCGTCCTGGTCCTCTCCGAGAACGCCGGGGCGCATGAGGAGCTCGGGGAGCACGCCCTAACCGTCAACCCCTTCGACCTCGACGAGCAGGCCGACGCCATCTACGAGGCCCTCACCATGCCGCAAGAAGAGCGCCGCCGCCGGGCCGAGGCGCTGCGCGAGACCGTCAGGTCCAACACCATAGAAGACTGGGTCGAGGCGCAGATGAAGGACATCGCCGCGTACCGCGGCCATTAGCTCTCAGCACGCATCGGGCTTTTGGCAAGGCCCTCGCTCGTCAGCATTTCGGCTTCTTGTTGATGGCTGGAATGCTGACGACTAGCGTTCTTCGAGCAGCGCTCGCAGCACGTCTCCGACCCCGTCCACGCCGTCCACGACTATGTCGGCCTCGGAGGTGATCTCCGGCGGACCCTCCTCGCTCGCCACCCCGACGCGTACTATCTCTTTCAGGGTCCCTTCCTCGCGCAGCGTAACCAGCTCCCTGAAGGCGTCGAGGTCAGTGGTGTCGTCGCCCAGGAACATGGCCCTCTCGGGCCGGTACTGCTCGACCAGGGCGCGCACCGCCGTACCCTTGTCCGCCCGGATGGGAGGCCGCGCCTCGACGACCCCGCGCCCGACCGTGATCCTCAGACCCAGGCGCTCGCCCTCGCGCTTGACGAAGTCCACGCTCCTCTCGCCGACCTCGGGCGGCGCGTTGCGGTAGTGGATGGAGGCGGTGATGCCCTTCTCTTCCACGAACGCGCCCAGAGGGGCGAGCTCTTGCCTGGCATTGTTCTCCAGCTCCTGGACCCTCTCCAGGTATGGCAGCGCCTCGGGCGTCACCTCTACCTCGCCCTCGCGCAGGATCTCGAACCCGTGGTTGCCGAAGTAGACGACATCGTCGAGCCCGACGAGGTCGAGCGCGTCCTCCGTCTTGCGTCCGCTTATGCCGGCCACCAGGAGATACCTCTCGCTCAACCGCCCGAGTAGCTCCTTGAGCTCGGTCGGCACCTCGGACATGTCCGGGGTCGGCACGATGGGGGCCAGCGTGCCGTCTATGTCGGTGAAGATGGCCACCGACCCCGGCGCCTCGCGCCAGGCTCGCAACCGGTCCCGGATCTCTCCCTCATCCCGCATGACCCTCGCAGGATAGCACGCCGCCTCCCTTCGGTCGGCAGCTTTCAGCACGCTACGGCTTCGCCTCCGCTCTCAGCACGCATCGGGCCTGCGGCCCCCGCTCGTCAGCACGCCTCCCTACGGGAGGCTTGTCAGCTAGGCCACCATGGCCGGGTGCCCTCGCGCCATCAGAAGCGGCCACGCGAAACGCGTCGGGGGAAGGCCCCGGGAGAAAGAAGCCGAGAGCGAGGCTTGGCTTCGCCAGGCCGAAGCGTGCTGAGAGCGGAGGCGAAGCGGGCGTGCTAACACCTTGGCAGCACGTTCTCGCGCGCCAGGAACTCCTGCAGGCTCAGGCCGCTCTCCCGGAGACGCCTGGCGTTCTCCGGGCCCACGTAGCGGTAGTGCCAGGGCTCCCACTGGTAGCCCGTCTCGGCCTCCCGGCCGCTGGGGTAGGCGAGCACGAAGCCGTGCCCTGAGGCGTTCTCGAGCAGCCAGTAGTAGGCGGTCGTGCTCCCGAAGGCCTGCCAGACCTCGTAGCCCGCCGCCGCGTTGGTGAAGTCCACGGCGGTACCGAGCTGGTGCTGGCTGTGGCCCGGGGTGGCGCTCATCGTCTCCGCGCTGGTGCCGTAGATGCTCGCCAGCCTGGCGTGGGAGACCTGCTGGTGCGCGTAGGATCGGTAGCCCGAGGCGACCACAAGCTCCTCGCCGTCCGCCGCTGCCTCCTCGATCAGGAGCCCCAGGTGCTCGGCGGCCTCCCGCCTGAGCAGCATCTCGCCGCCCCCCAGCGTGGGGATGCCGTAGGCCCACAGCGGCACGAGGTCCTCCGGATAGTAATCCGGGGGCAGAGAGTGCGACCGGTCCACGAGCACCCTCAGGTCATCGCAGCTCTCCTCCGGTGGGGGCAGCGACGCCGTCTGCTGCTGCGCCCTGGTGGCGGCTTTCGTCTCCAGGCGTTGCGCGCTCCCGGCCCCTATGGCCTCGATCTCCGGCGGCCCGGACGGCGTTACCGGCTGCCTCACCAGTGGAACCTCTGCCCGCTGCGCCTCGGCCAGCGCGAAGCCCGTGGTGAGAACGCAAGCCACGACCATCGCGCCCACGAGCCAACGGTCGCGCCGGCGCCTCCCGGCGGACCGGTGAGAACTTGTCGGAACCCTTCTCCTCCCCCTTCTCACGTTAGGAGAAAGCTAGCGCACCGCCGGGGTTACGTCCAGCCCCGAAGTGCCGGGTTACGTCTGGCTAAAGCGGTTTGCGAAGCGGTCGCGCCTTCTGGGGATCAAGGTTTTTAGGCTTCGAGGGTAGGGAGCCCGCCCCGCCAAGAGCACCCCTTAAAACCTAAGAACCTCAAGAACCTCTTCCCCGATAGCTCCCACATTCCGCACAACCGCTCTAGTACGGGCTACCTCCTGCCCTGTGCTCGGGAGCGCAGGTCGTCGGCGTCTATCTCCCCGTCCAGGTACTTGCCGATAAAGTAACCGATGATGGCGAACACCACCACGAGAGCCGCCTCGCCGACGCCTATGAGGGCTATCAGGAAGACTACAAGCCCCGCTATGAGGGCCCCCCACTGCTTGTTGGTCCAGGTGGCCATCTACCCTTCCTTTCTCGAGTTAAGCGGTTCCTTGTGCCGTGACTTCGACGTCTTGGACGGGGACGCCCTGCTCCTCGAGCACCCTCCTGATGTTCTCCCTGGTGCGCGTCGCCACCTCGGTGTAGTTGGCCGACGGCGGCACCGTTATGCCGGCCGAGATGAGGTAGTCCCGATCCTTGGAGGTCAGCGAGACCGAGGGCGACTCGGCGCCCACCTCCCTGGCCGCGCCCTCCGCGAGGGCCTTCACCGCGCTCGCCGTGATCACGGTCTCCTTGCCGGGCGTGTCGTCCATGACCGTGCTCCTCGCGACCCTCCGGCCGAAGGTGAGCTCGCGCAGGAGCAGCAGCAGTGCGATCAGCGCGACGAGGACGCCCACCACCGCGAGCACGACGCGGACGCTGCCCGAGAAGTCCGAGATAGAGAGGTCGCCAAGAGCCCCGACCGCGTCCCGGTAGCCGGTGTAGGCGTCGATTACGTCGGCCGAGATGACCCCGAAGGCCACCAGCAGGATCAGCACGGGGACCGCTATGAGCAGCAGGGCGATTATGAGCATGACGATGCGGTTGAAAGCGTTCATTGCACCCTCGTCTTGGTCTGGCGCGGGTCCGCCTCGACGAGCCTCACGTTGAGCTTGCTCACCGGCACCCCGCGCTGGGCGAGCCTCTCGCGCACCGAGCGGCGCAGCTCGGACTGTATGGCGCTGGTGTCCTCCCCGCGCCGTACCCTGGCCTCGAGGTCAACCTGCGCCCCGGGGCTCCTCCTGGCCTTCACACGCGCCGTGGTCCCGAGCACGCCCGAGGTCCGCTCGGCCGCCTCGACTACCTCATCAGCGACCGCGCCGCGGGAGACGTAGGTCCCGCTGTGCATGCGCACGCGTCTCGGGGCCGAGCGCCTGAGCTCCGCGATCAGCAGCACCAGGCCCAGTACCGCGATGGCGACGAGCACGATCACCGAGAGCACCGAGAGGCTGCCGTCCTCGACGTTGCCGACGAAGGTCTCGAGACCGCGGTAGAGGCCGGAGAGGCCCAGAGCCCGGGGGAGGTCTTCCAGGCTGTAACCGAAGAGGTTGAGGCTGTAGACCAGCGTGTAGACGCCTAGCACGAAGAGGCCGGCGAGGAGCAGGATCATCACTATCCTGTTGAAAACCCTCATGAGGCCGCCACCTCCAGGTCCTCGACCACCACGACGAGCCTCCGGTCGCCCGCCTGGGGGGCCACGCGCTCCATGATGCTCCCGGTTATCTCGGGTATGGGCCTGGGCAACGGGTAGCGGGCCACGATGTGGATAGTCACCTCATCCTGGTCGACGACGACCCCGGTTACCTTCTCGTTTCCCTCGTAGGTCGCGGCCTCCACGTAGCGTCCACGCCCCATGGAATGTACCCCTTCGGTGGCGAGGGCCGCCTGGACGGCAGCCCTCGCCAACGTCAGTTCTCCAGCCAAGATCAGCCTGCCCTTCCGGCGGACAAGATCCTATTGGACCCGCTGCTGTTGCTGCGCCTCCTGCTCCCTGCGCTGCTGCTCGAGCTCCTGCTGGCGCTGCTGCTCGGCCTCCTGCTGCGGGAAGAACACGTTGGAGACCGTAATGTTCACCTCGGTCACCCGCAATCCGACCAGGTTCTCGACCCGGTTGACCACGTTGCGCCTGACGGCCTCGGCGAGCTGCGGGATGGACTTGCCGTACTCGGCGGTGGCCGTCAGGTCGATGGCCGCCTCTTCCTGACCGACCTCGACGGAGACGCCCTGGGTCTGGCCGCCGCTCCCGCCGGTTATCGAGCCCAGGATGCCGCCTACGGCCTGCGAGGCCCCGCTGCCCATCCTGATGCCGTCGACCTCCCCGGCCGCGATCCCGGCTATCTTGGATACGACACTGTCCGAGATGGTGGTGGTGCCGCGCTCTGTCTGGAGCGGGCTGCCGCCGCTACTCTGCTCCGTCATACGGTCCTCTCCCTTCGTAGTTGAAGGCCTACCCTCAGTGCAGTATTCCTATACCGTCCGGCGCGTGAGCAACCGGTAGATGGCGAGCAGGATGATCGCGCCCAGCGTAGCCGTCAGTATGGACCCGAGGCTGATGCTCCCCGCGCTCCCGGCGAAGCCGAGCAAGTTGAGCACCCAGCCCCCGATGAAGGCCCCGATTATCCCGATCAGGGCGGTGACCACGATGCCCCCCGGGTCCGGTCCGGGCATCACCCACTTCGCCAGGATGCCCGCTATCAGCCCGACCACTATCCAGACTACGATGGCCCCGATGCTTACGGCTCTCACCTCCCCCCGTCTCCACCGCGCGCCAGCGTACCGGACGGCACCCTGGTCGAACATATTAACAGTCGGCGTGCTCCGCGCTACTTTCGCCTCGTTTTACCCCCATTCCTACGGCGATAAACACCGCCGGGCGTATCTGTCGGGGCCTCTACGAGAGCAGGCCCTGCAAGACGGGCCAGATAAAGGCCAGCGCGAAGAGGAGGGCGGCCCCGTAGAGCAGCGGGTGCACCTCGCCGGGCCTGCCCCTACTGAGCTTGATCAGGACGTAGGCTATGAAGCCGAACCCGATGCCGTAGGAGATGTTGAAGGTCAGCGGGAGCGTCAGGATGGTGAGGAAGGCGGGTATGGCCTCATCGAAGTCCTCCCAGGGGATGAAGCGGACGGCGGTGATCATCAGGAACCCGACGACTATCAGGGCGGGGGCCGTTACCGGGGAGACGAAGATGTCCTCCCCGCCCTGCGGACCCGGCACGGGTATCGAGCCGCCGAAGACCGAGATAAGCGGCGAGAACGGCAGCGCGAGCAGGAAGAGCAGCCCGACCAC
>DATACV010000067.1:0-3758 GCA_036258875.1 Rubrobacteraceae bacterium | reverse complement strand
ATCATCGCCGGCATACTCCTCGCCCCCCGCAGCGGTAGGGAGCTGCGGGGTTCGATCAGGGAGCGCGCCGGGGAGGCTCGCGAGAGGAGCCGCGAATCTCTCTTCGAGGCCCAGGAGCGGATGCAGGAGCGCCTCTCCGAGGTGCGCGAAGGCCCGGGCCGGCCCGAACCCGCCCCGCCTGCGGAGGAGGCGCCCACCCCGCGGCCCCGCCTGCGGGACGTCTCCCGCGACGAGGGAGAGCCGGCCGAGAGGTCGGAGGAGCTGCGGAAGAAGGTGCGCGAGACCCGGGAGCGCCTCAGGGAGAACCTCGACAGGCCCAGGGGCGAGGGCCGCGACCTGAGACCTGGACCATGAAACCCAAGCCCTTCGTCTCGACGGTCGGCGAGATCTCCGCCGATCTGACGCCGGATATACCGGGGCTCGAGCCGGCGATCTCTCACTGGACGGAGGGGGCGTGCTCCGCCGAGGAGTGGTTCCGCGAGGCGAACGCCGGGTGGGGAACTGCGGGCTTCGCCGTGCGCCGCGGCGACGACACCTCGGGTTTCGTGCTCTACGCGCCCGCACGCCTTCTCCCGCGCGCCGGCGCCTACCCCGTGGGGCCTCTGGACGAGGACGGCGTGCTGCTGGCCTGCGTCACGGGGGACGCGCGCACGCGCCGCAGGCTGCTGGTGCGGATGCTCAGGGACCTCAAGCAACGGGGCGTCGCGAGGGTCGAGGCGGTAGCGAGCGACCGCGAAGCGTCCCACCACGCGCCAACCCCGTTCCTCCTGGAGAGCGGCTGGAAGCCGGTCCGCCGGGCTTGGTACAGGGGCCGGCCCTATACGCTGGCGCGCACCGACCTCGGCAGCGCCGTGGAGGTCGGCGAGCTCGCGCGCGGGCTGCTCGGGCGGGTGAAGCTGCCGCATCTCAAGGCGCCCAAACCCGCGCCGGGCATCCTGGTCAGCACACTGCCCGGCTTCGCTAGGCAGCTTGTCAGCACGCTCCGGCTTCGCCTTCGCTTTCAGCACGTCCCCTACGGGGACTTGTCAGCACGGCGCTTCGCGCCTTTCAGCAAGTCGTCTCTGGCCGTAGCCCGGCACACCATCCGAGCAGCCGCGCGTGGCGGGTCGGGGAGAGCCCGAACGGGAAGAAGCTGAGAGCGAGGCCCGGCTTCAAGCCGGGCCGAAGCGTGCTGAGAGCCTGCGAAGCAGGCGAGCTACACAGGCACTATAGCCGTCTTTATGGTCGAGACGCCCCCAGGTGTGGTGGCCCGCACCTCGATTATCTTGCGCGGCGGCTCGGGGACCGCGGAGGCCGTAGCGCTGCTAGAGGCCGTGCTCACCGCCGCCGAGAGGTCCAGGTAGAAGGGCACATCGACGCGTCTTCCTGCGGGTAGCTCTTCTATGGTCTTCCGGTAGTAGCGGGCCTCAGAGAGGGCGGTGTTCTCGGAGGAGACCTCGAGGGTGAGGTGGATGTCCGAGAGGTCTTCGCCGCCCGCGTTGCGCACGCCGACCGCGAGCTCCTGTCCCGGCAATGCCCTGAGGGACGCCAACCTGTCTCGGTTCAGCGTCAGCTCCAGCGCTGGACCGGATTCCTCGGGCGGCGGGTCGGGTGTCAGGTTCGTCTCGGAGGGGCCTGTGCCCAGGTTGGCCAGCAGCAAGAAGGCCCCAGCTGTGGCGAGAAAGGCCAGGAACGCGCCGGAGACCCAGAGCGCCGCCTCCCTCACCGCGTCCGTCCCTTCACGGGGACCTCGTAGAGGTTGTAGAAGTCCTCCAGCAGGGAGCCTTTGGGGGCCGCGTGCACCCGGGGCTCCTCCGAGAGGGCGCCCCGCGCGACGATGGCGATGCTCTCGCCGCCGGGGGACCAGGCGAGGTCGTCCGGCCCGGTCTTTATCTCCATGTCCTCGTTGACCGTCAGGTCCTCGATGTCCTGCGCGGCGAGGTCGAGGACGTAGAGGTTGATCGGGGCCTGCGGGTTGAGGCGCCCGACGACGGCGAGGTGCTCCCCGCCGGGCGAGACGCGGATGCTCGAGGCGACGAAGTCCTCACCCACCCCGGGCGTGGGCTTCGGGGCTCCCGAGTCGGGCGCCACGGTGAAGAGGTCGTAGAGGGGCTCCGTGTCCCCGCCTCCCGACGCTTCCTCCTTCCCGACGACGTAGCAGATCCCCTCCCGCGTCCACTGCGGCGCGCCGATGATCTCCAGCCCCTCCTCCAGCCGCGCCACCCGCCTGTGGGTGCCCGCCCTGAGGTCGAAGGTGTGAAGCTCGAAGGAGGCGGGATACCCTGCGGTGCGCACGGCCAGGGCGGCTTTTCGGCCGTCCGGCGAGAGGGAGAGCCCCGTGACCCGGCCCCCGATCGGGCTCGTGTAGATCCGGTCCACCGCGCCGCTGTTGCGCAACGAAGCGAGCTCGCTCCCGTACTGGCCCGTCTGGAGGGCGACGATCAGGCTCTCCCCGCCCTGGCCGGGGCTCATGGCCAGTACGTCGGTCGATATCTCCCTGACGCCGAGCGAACCCTCCCCGGGGCGCGCCCGGTAGACGGAGCTCGAAGCCTCGGCCGCCGGCACCGGGTCCGAGGCCGAGCCGAGGATGGCGAGGCCGCCCGCGGAGGTCCACTCGACGTCCTCGGCCACGAAGTCTTTGGTGGTCCAGCGGCGGGTGTACCCGGCTCTCACTGGCCTGTCCACCACGTAGCCGTCCACGGTGAACGCTACGCGGTCTCCCCGCGGGCTCCAGCTGGGCGAGCCCTTGTACCCGGGGCCGGAGCTCAGGGGCTGCGCCTCGGGGCCGAGACCCGGGTTCACCCCCTCGCCCGCCGCGGGCAGGGGTGGGATCGAGGTCTCCTCCGCCGGGCGCAGGCATCCGCCCGCGAGCAAGAGCGTCGCGGCGAGCAGCGCCGCGCACACGGCCCCAGGGAGCCTAGAGCGCATAGCTGGCGGAGCGCGAGATCGGCGTCTTGGGGAGGCACACCCTGAAGGTCGAGCCCTTGTCGACCTCGCTCTCTACTGAGATATCGCCGCCGTGCATCTCGACGATCTGGCGGCTTATGGCGAGCCCGAGCCCGCTCCCGCCCGTAGCGCGCGAGCGGTCCTTGTCCACCCTGTAGAAGCGCTCGAAGAGCTGGCCGAGGTCCTCCTCGGGTATGCCGACGCCTGTGTCCTTTACCTCGACGGTGAGGGCCAGGGGGTCCTCTCCGATCCTGACGTCCACGCGGTCGCCGGGGTCGGAGTACTTTATGGCGTTGTCCAGCAGGTTGAGGAAGACCTGGTAGAGCTTCTGGGCGTCGCAGACGCACCTGTGCTCGGCGGTGGCGTCGAAGTGGACCTCGATACCGAAGCGCTCGGCCTTCGCTTCGACGGACTCTATGGCCGTCTGGACGATCCTGCTCATGTCCGTCGGCCCGACCTCGAGCTGATACTGCCAGGCGTCGAGCTGGGCCAGGGTGAGGAGCTCCTCGACCATCCCCCTGATGCGCCTGAGCTCCCCGTCGGCCAGCTCCAGCGCCCTGTGCTCCAGCGGATCGAGCCTCTCGCGGGCGCGCTCCAGAAGCCCCACCGCGCTCTGGATCGTGGTCAGCGGCGTCCTGAGCTCGTGCGAGACGTCGGAGACGAAAGCTGTCTTGGCCCGCTCCAGCGAGCGATGCTCGGTTATGTCCCTGACGGCCAGGATGATGCCGGTCTCGCCCCCGGCCCTGCCGTTCTCGGCGCCGTCCCCGTCGCGGTTCATCTCGGCCGCGTAGGCCCAGTAGGCCTTGTCTCCCACCTCGACCTCGCGGACGGCT
>DATACV010000066.1:0-2484 GCA_036258875.1 Rubrobacteraceae bacterium | reverse complement strand
TGCTCCTGCACCATGCCGCCCAGGGCGCCCATCATGCCTAGGCCTATCGGCAGGAGCATCGCGGCGGTCGTGGTGTTCGAGATAAAGGCGCTGATCGAGGCGGCGATAGCGCCGAAGGCGATGATCACGCCGTAGGTCGAGCGCGCGACCCCAGGGATGGAGAGCACCAGGAAGGCGAACCTCCTGTCTAGCCCGTGCGTGATCATGGCCTGCGCGATGATGAACGCCCCTATGAAGAGGAAGATGACGGGGTCCATGAACGCCCCGAAGACGATGTCCCCCGGGGCGTCGTCGGCGTTGGGCCCGACGTCGGGCACGTTGAAGATGACGCAGAGCGCCAGCGCGAGCACGGCCGTTACCGGTATAGGGATGGCCTCCGACAGCCAGTAGATTATGGTGAAGGTGAGTATGGCGGCTAGAGTGTGCTGACTCCTGTCGAGCGGCAGCGGCAAAAGGTACATGATGAGGAAAGCGATAGGCCCGAGGATGAGCCCGGTGGTCTGCCGCGCCCGCTCGAAGCGCTCCTCCGCGGGGGTGAGCACCTCCCGCTGCTCGTCGAGGGTCTTGTAGGTGCCGGTAGGCCTTACGCTCTCGCTCATGCTTCCCCTCCTGCGCGACTCCTTCCCGAGGGGAAGTATAGACAGCCAGGTGCCGCCCCGCGAACGCGTCGGGAGCTAGCCGCGGGACATGCGGCTGAGGGAGGCCTGGATGCGGAGCGACTCCTCGTAGTCGCGTATGGCGCCGAAGAGCTTGCCCTCGGGGACGGTGGCGTGCCAGCGGTCGGTCCGGTAGCCGTAGCGCCGCTTGAGCTCGCGCACCGAGTCGGCGGTGTAGCGCAGGGCGTAGACGAGGCGGCGGGTCTCGTCGGCCTGGCGTGGCAACAGCCCGGTCCGGCTCTCCGTCCACCAGGAGATCTCGGGCATCGGCTCTCCCGCCCTGAGGAGCAGGTTCGTCTCCCACTCGACCCTCAGAGCGCCCATCTCGAACGTGCCTGGCAGCACGCTCAGGGGTCCGAGCGAGAAGGAGTCCCCATCTTCGAACCCGAAGGTGCGCCCGAGGCGCTCCTTGAGCTTGCCGTCGGAGCGCCGCTCGTAGCGGGAGCGGAGGGCGAGCAGTTGCTCGTCGGAGTACGCCACGAGCCCTCTCGCGGTCGGGCGTCCGGGGTCGAGCCCGCCGCGGCGGAGTATCGAGGAGAACGCCCAGTAGGAGCGCAGGCTCTTCACGAGCCAGACGGCGTAGCCGCCGAGGGCGAGCCCGAGGCTCGAGATCATGGTCGCGTAGAACGCCTCCTTGGGCACCGCGACGCCTCCTCCCTCCACGGGCGCGGTGCCGAAGAGGTTGTAGAACAACACGACGGCCGTGGTGATCGCCGCGAAGTAGGCGAAACCCACTAGCAGGAACGCCCCCAGCCGCCTCAGGGGCGGCGTGCACGAGGCCGCCAGGCCCTCCCAGGCTACGCGCTCGTCGCCGATCTCGAACCGGGTTGCCTGCGCCTGCTCCATACAAGCCAGTATACCCGCAACCCGCCCGCCGGGGATGGGTGAGCTATCACCCCGGAGGAGGTCGCGTGCCCAGCGGTTGGACACCCGGAGACGGGTGTGGTTTAAAGCGTTCCCATGGAGGTCTACAAAGCGGGACGAGGGCCGGATTCCGGCAAACGGCGTCGGGGCGGGCTCCTACGTACGGTGCTCTTGGTCCTGCTCCTGCTGCTGATCGCGATCCTCGCCTACCTGCTACTACCCTTCGGGGGACAGAGGGTCGCGTTGCTCGGGAGCGACGCCTCGGCGGACGGGGTCTCGCGCTCGGACACGATAGTGGTGGCGAAGGCAGGCGGGGGGATGGTCGCCGTGCCGCGGGATACGCTGGTCGACATCCCCGGCGTCGGGGAGGACAAGATCAACGTTGCCTTCGCGACCGGTGGCCCGGATCTGACGGTCCAGACCCTCGAGAACCTCACGGGGCTCCAGATAGACGATTACGTAGTCGTCCACTTCGACGGGGTCGAGGACATCGTCGACGCCATGGGCGGCATCACCCTCGAGGTCGAGGAGCCTGTAGAGGTCGGGATCGGGGGCCGCCCCGTCTCCATCCCCGCCGGAACGCAGACGCTGGACGGGTTCGAGGCGCTCGCCTACGTCCGCTACCGGGGCACCCCGACGGCGGACATAGGCAGGATCGGTCGCCAGCAGAGGTTCCTGCAGGAGCTGGCGCGCGAGGCGACGTCCCCGGCGAAGCTCCCACGCCTCCCCGCCACAGCTCTCGCCGTCTGGCGCAACATCGAGACGAACATGAACCCCTTGCAAGCCGCCCGCTTCGCCACCCGGATGCGGCTCGCGGGCCACGTGGAGGCAGAGATCTACCCCGGCTCTCCACAGTACATAGGCGGCATCTCCTACTGGGTCCCGGACAGGGAGGCCGGAGCTCGAGTGGTCGAGCAGACGATCGAATAGCAATTCAGCACGCGGCCTCCCTGCGGTCGGCAGC
>DATACV010000065.1:0-9239 GCA_036258875.1 Rubrobacteraceae bacterium | reverse complement strand
ACGAACGTCCTAAGCCCCGAGTCCCCAGCCTCAAGCTCCATGCACGCCAGGCCGTAGGAGACGGCACCCTTGCCAGCGCAGCCGTAGCCTTCTAGGTGCATCCCAAGCAAACCCAAGGAGCCCATCTCGGGCACCAGCTCTGTGGGGAAGTAGGCCCTCTCGAACCATTCGTTTATGTTGGGCTTTATCCTCTCATCGACGAAGGAGCGCACCCTATCCCTTACCAGCTTCTCCTCCTCCGAGAGGTGGGCTCCCACGTTCAGGAAGTCGTGCGCCGCGGGACCGTCCGTGGCGCTGCGTGCGATCGGCTGGGTTTTCGTTGTGCGCATCTTGGAAGCCCACCCCAGATATAATATTATATTTAATCTGGTGGGCAGTATAGCGCACAGCGAGGATTCGCGGCAACAACCCGCGGCGTACTTAGGGGCCGCTACGAGCCTGCTCTATCCGCTGGTGCGGGCTGCTTGAGGAACGCGTCAGAGTCGGACCGTGGCCGGGTGGAGTTGGATCTCTTGCGGCTGTCGTTGTTGCGGGTGGGGCTCCAAAGGGACGAGGAGGAGCTTCAGCGTCTCCTCCCGAGGTTTCGGGTGCTTCGCGAGAGCGATGCCCGGATCGGGGAGCTCCCTCTAGAAGGAACGGAGCCCCAGGTCGTATTCGATCCGAGGTGGTCCTCCTGAGATCACCGGCGAGGCTGACGGTAGCGGAGGCGTCGCGTCTGATCTCCGATGGAGAGCTTTCGCCGGTGGAGCTTATCAGGGACGTACTCGAGCGGATCGAGGCGATAGATGGCAGGTTGGAGGCCTACGTCTCCGTCTTCCATGAGGAGGCGCTGGCTGCGGCGAGCAGGACGGAAGAAGAGATCTCCGCGTCGGGTCCGCGCGGTCCGCTGCACGGGATCCCCGTGGCGATAAAGGACCTCTACGACCTCGAAGGCAGACCCACGCTCGCGGGCTCTCGGGTCCGCGAGGGGCACGTGGCGGAGGCGGATAGCGAGGTCGTCGGGCGTCTGCGCGGGGCGGGAGCGATCTTCGTCGGGAAGACGGTAACGCACGAGTTTGGTACCGGCGTCACCTCTCCCCCGACGCGCAACCCCTGGGACCTGGACCGCGTGCCCGGAGGCTCGTCGGGTGGCTCGGGGGCGGCCGTAGCCGCCGATCTATGCCTGATGGCGACCGGCACCGACACCGCCGGCTCGATCCGGATACCCGCCGCGGCGAACGGCGTGGTCGGTCTCAAGCCGACCTTTGGCCGCGTCTCCAGGCGCGGCATCGTGCCCCTCGGGTGGTCCCTCGACCACGCAGGACCCCTCACCAAGTCGGTTCTCGACGCGGCGCTGGCGTTGAACGCGATGGCGGGTTACGATCCCGCCGATCCGTCCTCCGTCGACGAGCCGGTCCACGATCTTACGGACGGGATAGAGGGCGGGGTAGCGGGTCTCAGGATCGGCGTGGCGCGCAACTGGTTCACGGATCTCGTGGAGCCATACGTCGAAGAGGCCAGGCGAGAAGCGGCTCGCGTCCTGGAGGGCCTCGGCGCCACGGTCGAGGAGGTAGAGGTGGCGCACCTGGATCGAGCGACGGACATCCACTCGGTCATCCTCTCCGCCGAGGCGGGCGCTTACCACCAGCCGACGCTGCGATCCTCGCCCGAGCTCTACGGACGCGGCACGCGGGCTTTCCTCGAGGTGGGACAGCTAGTCGCGGCCGCCACCTACCTGAACGCGCAGCGCGCCCGCGAGCTCGTCCGTCGAGGCTTCCGCCAGGCGCTCTCCGCGTGTGACGTGATCCTGGCGCCCGCGCTGCCCGCTACCGCCGGCGAGTTCGGCAGCCGCAAGGTGGCTGTCAACGGCGTGGAGGAAGACGTTACCTCCGCCTACATCCGCCTCTCGATCCCCGCTAACCTCTCGGGGCTCCCCGCGTTGGCGCTGCCGTGTGGCCTTCACGCGGGCCTCCCGCTCGGCCTGCAAATCCTCGGGAGGCCTTTCGACGAGCGAACAGTGCTGCGGGTGGGACACGCATACGAGCAGGCGACCGGACACCATCTGGAGGTCCCAGGCCTTCAGACGTAAGTCGGTTCGGGCGCGCCTGAGAGCGGATATTGTTAGGCTACTCAGCGCGAAGCGGGATGACAGAACGCCCGCGTAGGCTCTGAGCCTTTGGCCCCTACAGGTGGGAGATTCGGATGGCGAGCAGGTTGGACGGCAAGGTAGCGGTCGTGACGGGCGCCTCCAGCGGCATCGGCGAGGCGACGGTTGAGGCGCTCGCGAGGGAGGGTGCGGCGGTCGTCGCCGCGGCCAGGAGGGAGGACAGGCTCGCGGGGCTCGTCGAGCGCGTAGAGGGGAACGGCGGGCGCGTGCTCGCCGCCGTCTGCGACGTAACTGACGAGAGCCAGGCTCACGGCCTGATCCGGAGAGCCCGCGAAGAGTTCGGCAGCGTGGACATCCTGGTCAACAACGCCGGCGTCATGCTCCTCTCCACGCTAGGCAAGGGGCTCTCCGACGAGTGGCGCCGGATGTTCGACGTGAACGTGCTGGGGCTCCTGTACGCCACCGACGCCGCCGTAGAGGTGATGAAGGAGCAGGGTTCGGGGCACCTCGTCAACGTCTCGTCGGTCGCCGGACGCAAGGTGACCCGCGCCTCGAGCGGGGTCTACGCCGGGAGCAAGCACGCCGTCGTCGCCGTCTCGGAGGGCCTGCGGCAGGAGCTCCTGGAGGACAACATCAGGGTGACGGTCGTCGAGCCCGGGGCCGTAGCCACCGAGCTCACGGACCACATAACGGACGAGGACGCCAGGGAGGCCGTCGGCGCCCTGCACCAGCTCGAGATATTGCACTCTGAGGACGTCGCGGAGGCCATCGTCTACGCGGTAACCCAGCCAGATAGGGTGAGCGTGAACGAGATCCTGATCCGCCCCACCCAGCAGCCCGTGTAGCCTCCGAGGAACCGCAGGTTGAGCTCTAGCTCGGGAGAAAGGAGCCTACGGATGCGCCTGTGCGTCATAACGGACGAGATCTCCCAGGATCTCGCCCGGGCCCTGGAGGTTTGCGAGGACGAAGGTGTGAGCACCGTCGAGTTGCGCGCCGTTGACGGGGCCAACATCGTCTCCCACGACGATGAAAGTCTGGAGAAGATCCAGGGGATGATCGAAGGGCGAGGCTTCCTCGTGGGCTCGATAGCCTCGCCGTTCCTCAAGTGCCACATCAGCGGCGACGGCGACCCTCAGGGGGCCACCCACTTCGCCGCGCCCGCCTCGAGGGAGGAGCAGTGGGGGATCCTCGAACGTTCCTTCGAGGTAGCTCGCCTGTTCGGGGCGCCGCTCGTTCGCACCTTCTCGTTCTGGCGGGTGCCGAACCCGGAAGCCGTGCGGGAGGAGGTGGCCAAGGCCATCTCGGAGGCCGCGCAGCGTACCGGGGAGGCGGGGCTCACCCTCGGGCTCGAGAACGAGCACGCGTGCAACCTGGCCACCGGCGCGGAGACAAGGTGGGTGCTCGACAGGGTGCCCTCGACGGCACTCGGGGTCATATGGGACCCCGGCAACGAGGCCATGATGGACTCCGAACCGTTCCCGGGCGGATACGAGCAGGTGCGGGATCGCGTGGTCCACGTCCACCTCAAGGACGCGGACGAGAACGGCAACTGGACGAAGCTGGGAGCGGGGATCATAGATTATCCCGGCCAGTTCCGCGCGCTGGCCGAAGACGGCTACGAGGGGCTCCTCTCGCTGGAGACGCACTACGAGGTCCCGGACGGCGGAGCCGAGAAGGCCACGAGGGAGTCGCTCGCCGCGATCAGGAGGTTCTGCGAAGAGGCCGGTATCCGGCTCCAGAACTAGACCTCGGGTTACTCCGGGATCTCTTGGGGCGCGCACTCGCCTGGACTTGACCACAAGGAGGAATCACGTGCCCAGAACTTTCGGCGTCGGCATCGTCGGAGCCGGGACGATCGCGAAGGTCCACGCCGCCGAGCTCGCCGGCGTCGAAGGTGCGGAGCTCGTCGCGGTCGTCGAACGCAGCGGGGAGGACGGTCGCGAGCTCGCCGGGTCCCGCGGCGCCGAGTGGCACCCCGACCTTGAAGGGATGCTCGCGCGTGACGACGTGGAGGTGGTGATCCTCTGCACGCCTTCGGGGACACACGCGGATGGCGCCGTGGCAGCCGCGCGGGCCGGCAAGCACGTGATCTCCGAGAAGCCGATGGCGATCACCCTCGACGGCGTGGACCGCATGATCGGGGCCTGCCGCGACGCCGGGGTTACCCTCTCGGTGATCTTCCAGTACCGCTTCCACCGCGACGCGCTGCGCCTGAAGCGGGCGCTCGACGCGGGCCTCTTCGGACGGCCCGTCCTCTGCAACGCCCTCGTCCACTGGCACCGCCCGCAGGCCTACTACGACGAGAAGGGCGGCTGGCGCGGCACCTGGGAACTCGACGGCGGCGGGGCGCTCATGAACCAGAGCGTTCACGCCGTAGATCTCTTGCAGTGGCTGCTGGGGCCGGTGGAGAGCCTCTGCGCCTACACCGAGACCCTGACCCACGACATAGAGACGGAGGACCTTGCGACCGCTGCCCTGCGCTTCGAGAGCGGGGCTATGGGCGTGGTCCAGGGCACGACCTGCAACCACCGGGACTACCCGCTGAAGGTAGAGCTGCGTGGCACCGAGGGCAGCGCCACGTTCGAGGGGACGCGGCTGACCGGCTGGTACCCGAGCCGCGAGGAGGAGCTCCTCTCCGAAGAAGAGCTCGCGCTACTTCCCGAGTCCGAGGACGAGCCCCTCGGGCCCGCGCACGGGCGGCAGTTGCGCGCTATCTTCGAGGCGCTCCGGGAGGGGCGCGAGCCGCCCATACCTGGCGAGGAGGGGCGCAAGGCCGTCGAGATCATCCTCAGCATCTACCAGGCCGCGCGCTCCGGTGAGCGGATGTCCTTGCGGCCGGGTCGGTGAGGAGCGTGCGATGAGCGAGCCGCGAACCGGCGGGTTCCTGGAGCAGCTCTTCGATCTTTCGGGCAGGGTCGCCGTGGTCACAGGCGCCACCGGCGTCCTGGGCGGCGCGATGGCCCGTGGTCTCGCCGGAGCCGGTGCCAGGGTCGGGGTCCTGGGCCGCCGAAGAGGGCGGGCCGAAGAGGTAGCGCGGAAGATCTACGACTCCGGCGGGGAGGCTATGGCTCTGCCGGCGGACGTCCTGGACGGCGAGCAGCTCGAGGCCGCCAGGGACGCGGTGCTGGGACGCTGGGGACGGCTCGACATACTGGTCAACGCCGCAGGCGGAAACGTTCCGGAGGCCACCGTGAACGACGACGCGACGATCTTCGGCCTCCCCCGCGAGGCCATACAGGAGGTGCTGGACCTGAACCTCCTCGGCACGGTACTGCCCTCCCAGGTCTTCGGCGAGGCGATGGCGCGCGGCGAGGCAGCGGAGGGCGTGATCGTGAACGTCTCCTCGATGGCCGCGAGCCGCCCCCTGACGAAGGTCGTGGCCTACTCGGCCGCCAAGGCCGCGGTGCAGAGCTTTACCCGGTGGCTCGCGGTCGAGCTCGCCCGCAAGCACGGCGCCGGGTTGCGGGTGAACGCCATAGCCCCCGGCTTCTTCCTCGGCGAACAGAACCGGGCGATGCTCGTCGAGGAAGACGGCGGGCTGACCGAGCGCGGCCGCACGATCATCGAGCATACCCCGGCCGGCCGATTCGGCGAGCCGGAGGAGTTGGTGGGGCCCCTGATCTGGCTGTGCTCCCCCGCCGCACGGTTCGTGACCGGCATAGTGGTGCCGGTGGACGGCGGTTTCGGTGCCTTCGGCGGGGTCTAGACCACCCACCAGCCCGTGTAGGGGCGGTTCGCGAACCACCCCTGCCTAGACCGGCTCGACGGTGCCCTCGTACCTCAAGCCTTCGACCGTCCCGTCCTCCCCCGCGTCCACGAAGAAGACAGTTGACTCGTTGAACGGCTCGATGATGGTGTCAGTGACGCGCAGCGGGGAGCCTTCTAAGACCGTACCGAGCGGGAGCCGCTCGTCTTCGGCGTCGTAGGAGTAGACCCGCGCCTCGCCGCTCTGGACCGAGATCTCTGCGGTGAGCCTGTACGTGCCGGAGAGATCTTCTTCCTCGTCGTCGCTCTCCCCGAACTCGATGCCCACGGAGCCGCTCAGAGACTGCGCCTCGCCGCTGCACGTCACGGTCCGCCCTTCGAGGAGGCCGCCGGTCGAGGTGCAGGTCTGGCTGTAGTTGGAGATCGACCCACCCTCGCAGCCGGAGAGTAGCGTGGCCACACAGCGCGAGGAGTAGTATCGGCCTTCTCACGGCGCGAGGAGAGGGAGGACGGACTGCGTCGGCACGGCGGGCTAGGACGGGGCGGGCGTCCCGGCGAGCTCCGCTCCCGCGGCGCGCTCTTCCTCGGCCCGGAGGAGCTTGTTGAGGGACTCGACGGCGACCTCGAGCTCGGCGCGCCGGGGCTCGGTGGTGGTGAAGTACCGCTGGAGGAAGTTGCCCACGGCGATGGACGGGCGGGTCTTGCCGAAGACGTACCAGGCTTCGGAGATGAGGATGAACTGCAAGATGGCGTAGCCCCACCAGGAGATCAGGGGGTCCAGCAGGGCGGCGATGACTATGTAGCCCAGGATGTTCGTGCCGCAGCGCGGGTGGATGCGGTTGCTCTTGCTGGCCCCTTCGAGCGTCACCTCGCCGTAGTTCTCGTAGGCGGCGACCACCTTGTGCTCGGCGCCGTGGTAGCGCCCGATGGGGGTGAGCCTCATAGCCGCGAAGAACAGGAGGAGCATCGGCAGGATCGGGAACTCCGCGAAGAACGCGAAGAGGCCGCCCAGGGGCCCGGCCCCGCTCCCGAACTCCATAAGGCGCACGAAGAGCCAGAGGACCCCGAGCGTCGCCGCGAAGAAGAGGAGCACCCAGAACGAGCCTACGACCTGCAACAGCAGCCGGCCCCAGAAGAAGAACGAGCGGATTATGGGCCAGCCGGAGATGCGCCGGATCGTGGGGTTCTTGGGCTTCTTTACGCTCGAAGGCTCGACGCGGACGTGGATCTCACCGTCCTTGCGGTAGGCCACGCTCATGTAGTTAGGGCCGAAGAGGTCCAGGCCGTCCCAGTGGGCCATGCCGCCGAAGACCAGGCGCTCCTCGTTCTCTACGGCGTCCTTCGCCAAAGCGCTCCCTCTGATAAGACCAAAGAACAAAAGGTTAGCACGTCGGGCGGTTTTTGGGCCGGTATCGCGCGGGGTATGAATGATCGGGCGAGTAGCAAGCTCCCTCAGGAGACTCTGTGCAAGGGTCGGGCGACGCCGCGCGGACGCGCACAATCTACGTGAGCATCGGGCTCATCTTCGCGCTCCTCCTCGCCAGCTACCTGGTGTACCAGATCGCGGTAGTCGTCCTGGTGCTGCTGCTGACGCTGCTCTTCTCGGTGATCATCAGCGCCCCCGTGGACTACCTGGAGCGCCGGGGTGTGGGACGGGGCGCGGGCACGCTGGCGGTCTTCGGCGGCCTGGTGCTCGCGCTCGGGATCGCGGGGGTCGCGCTCGCCCCGACCATCGCGGATCAGGCCAGCGAGCTGTGGGAGACCTTCCCGGAGCTGCTAGTTAACGCGCAGGAACTCGCCGGTCGGGTGCAGGGTTCTTTAGGTCTGGGGACCTCGCTCGAGCTCGACCCGCTCAACGTCGTAGATTCGGCGCGCGACTTCTTCTCGGGCGGCACGCTGACGACGGTGGCCAACGTCGGGGCCGGCGTGGCGAGCGTCCTCTCCTACCTCGTCGTGATCATCATCGCCACCATCTACGCGGTGGCGCGCCCCACGCCGCTCGTCAACGGGTTCGTCGCCCTCTTCCCGGCGGGGCGGAGGCAGGAGGTGCGCGAGATCCTCGCCGACATCTACCGGACTGTCCAGCGGTGGTTCGTGGGCCAGCTCGGCTCGATGCTCGTCATCGGGGTCCTCTCGACCGTGGCGCTCTACCTCATCGGGGTGCCCTTCGCGCTGCTGCTCGGCATCTTCTCGGCTCTCGTCTCCTTCATACCCTTCGTGGGACCCCTGGTCTCGGTGATACCTCCGGTCCTCCTGGCCCTGATCGGCGCGCCGGTGGACGCCCTCTGGGTGGTCCTGGCATACGCGATCATCCAGGTGATCGAGTCCTACCTCTTGCAGCCGCTGATAATGAGCCGGGCCGTCTCCCTCCACCCGGCGGTGGTGATGTTCGCGCTGCTGATAATGGGGACGCTCTTCGGCTTCGTCGGCGTGCTGCTCGCCGTCCCCCTGGTGGCGGCGCTCCACGTCCTCCTGCGCGGGCTCTGGATAGAGCGCATGGACACTCTAGGTACGGACCCGAAGCCGCCCCCCGGAGGCGAGCCCGAGCCTAAGCGGAGGGGGCACCGGCTGTGGCGAGCCGCAAGAGGCCTCTTTCGTTCCTGAGCTCCCTCTCGGAGAGGAAGCTGGTGTGGACCCCGCCGCGCCGGAACTCCTCGTCGTCGAGTAGCGCCAGGTGCAGCGGCAGCGTAGTCTCGAGGCCAACCAGGGCGAACTCGTCCAGGGCCCGCACCCCGCGCCGGATCGCCGCGTCGCGGTCGGCGCCCTGCACGACGAGCTTGGCGAGCAGCGAGTCGTAGTGCGGGGGAACCCTGTAGCCCGCGTAGAGGTGAGAGTCCACCCGGACGCCGGGACCCCCGGGCGGATTGTAGAACTCGACGAGCCCGGCCTGGGGCAGGAAATTTCGCCTCGGGTCCTCGGCGTTGATGCGGAACTCCATCACGTGCCCGTCGGGGTCCAGGGCTTCGTCCCTGACCTCCAGCCGCTCCCCGGAGGCTACCTTGAGCTGCTCGGCCACCAGGTCCACCCCGCTCACCATCTCGGTGACCGGGTGCTCGACCTGTAGCCGCGTGTTCATCTCGATAAAGTAGAACTCGCCGCCCGAGTAGACGAACTCGACGGTCCCGGCCCCCTCGTAGCCCAGAGAGTCCACCAGGGATATGGCCGCCGACTTGAGGCCCTCGCGGACCTCCTGCGGCAGGTCAGGGGCCGGCGACTCCTCGAGCAGCTTCTGGTAGCGGCGCTGGATCGAGCAGTCCCGCTCCGGGAAGGCGACCCTGTTACCGGACGCGTCGGCGAGCACCTGCACCTCGACGTGCCTGAGGTTCCGCAGGTACCTCTCCACGTAGACCGAGCCGTCGCCGAAGGCCGCCCCGGCCTCCCGGCTCGCCTCCAGGTAGGCGTCCTCGACCTGCACCTCCTCGTGGACCACGCGCATCCCCTTGCCCCC
>DATACV010000064.1:0-15314 GCA_036258875.1 Rubrobacteraceae bacterium | reverse complement strand
CGAAGCGGTCGCCGAAGATCTCCTGCTTGCGGACGAGGTCATCCGCCCGGTTCTCTCCCAGGAGGTCCGCTCCGGCCTCGGCGAGCGCGGAGATCTGGTCCGGCTCGTAGTACTTGCTGGCGACGAGTATCCGTGCCTCCCCCGGCCCGCGCCCGCCCCGCTCGAGTGCCGCACCTATCTCTTCGCGCACGCGCGCGAGGTTCTCCCGGATGGCGGCCGCGGCCCTCGTCGTCACGACGCCACCCTAGCCACAGCCGCCAGGTTGCGGCCCGTGAACGGACCCTGCTTGCGGTGGGAGTAGAAGAGGTCGGGGCGGCAGCCGCTGCACAGCCCGAGGTCGCGTATCTCCCCTACCCCAGACCGCTCGAGGTCCACCCTTATCGCCGCCGGCAAGGAGAGGTAGCGCCCGGAGACCACGTCCTCCCCGAACGCCGCCGCGAACCGTCCTGCCAGCTCCTCCGAGACCTCGTAGCAGCACCCGCGGATGCTCGGCCCGATGTAGGCCCGGACATCGTTCTCGCCCATGCCGCTCACGGCTTTACCCGCGATCCCCGCAAGCGTTCCGCGCCAACCCGTGTGGACCATGCCCACGCCGCGTTCCCCGACGAGCGCCACGGGCACGCAGTCCGCCACGGCCACGGCCAGGCAGAGATCCCGCTCCGAGGTGAGGAGAGCGTCGGCCTCGCCCGCGAACCCGGCCTCGGTCACCCGGACCACGCCGTCCCCGGCTACCTGGCGCACAAACGCCGAGGGTCTTCCGCCCATCGCCCGCCTGATGAGGGAGATGTTCTCCTCGACCGCCGCGGGCTCGTCGCCGACCTTCTTCGAGACGTTGAGGCTGTCGTACGGTTGTGCCGAGACGCCGCCCAGCCGCGTGAAGAACCAGACCCTTGCCCCTTCCGGCTCGGAGGCGGGCGCTACGTAGACGGCGCCGCCGTCCGCGGCGTGGGTGAAGGCTGGACCCACGCGTTCGAGGACGAAACGGTCCCGGCCCACTACCCGCGGTCGGGCTACCGGCGGCGCAGAAAGGCCGGGATGTCCAGTACGTCGCCCTCCGGGGCGGCCGTGCCGGCGGGCGCGACCTCCTCCTCGCCGCGCGCCTCGACCGCCGGGCGCTCCGTGCGGCGCTGGTTGGCGAGGCGCTGATCGAATCCCGTTGCGATCACGGTAACCGTCACCTGCTCGCCGTAGGTCTCGTCGATGACGGCGCCGAAGATCAGGTTCGCGTCCTGGTGGGCGGCGTTGTGGACGATCTCGGCGGCCTCGTTGACCTCGAAGAGCCCGAGCTCGCTCCCACCCGTGATGTTCAGGATTATCCCCGTCGCTCCGTCGATGCTCGCCTCGAGCAGCGGGCTGGAGATCGCGAGCTTCGCGGCCTCCGCTCCCCTGTTCTCGCTGCTCGACTCACCGATGCCCATGAGCGCGGAGCCCGAGTCGTGCATGATCGTGCGCACGTCGGCGAAGTCCAGGTTTATGAGACCCGGCACCGTGATGAGGTCCGTAATGCCCTGGACGCCCTTCCGAAGTATGTCGTCTGCCATCTTGAAGGCGTCCATCATGCTGGTCCGCTTCTCGGCGACCTGCAAGAGCCGGTCGTTGGGGATGATGATCAGGGCGTCCACGTTCTCCTTGAGGCGCTTGATGCCCTCCTCGGCGTAGGTGGCGCGCCGCCGCCCCTCGAACGCGAACGGCCTGGTCACGACCCCGACCGTCAGGGCCCCCGAGTCGCGGGCTATCTTCGCCACTACCGGGGCGGCCCCCGTGCCGGTGCCGCCTCCCTTGCCCGCCGTGACGAAGACCATGTCCGCCCCGCGCAGGGCCTCCTCGATCTCAGCCTTGTTCTCCTCGGCGGCCTCCGCCCCGATCTTTGGGTCAGCGCCGGCACCTAAGCCCCGCGTGATCTTCTCCCCGATGTGGATCTTCTGGTCGGCGTCCGTCATCTGGAGGGCCTGCGCGTCTGTGTTGACCGCTATGAACTCGACCCCTTGCAGGCCGGAGTTGATCATGCGGTTCACGGCGTTGGTCCCCCCACCGCCGATCCCGACTACTTTTATCACCGCCAGATAGCTAGTCCCCGCGTCCAACATAGCCTTTCGTACCCTCCATCGCCTGTTCTAGGGTCTCGCCGGTCTATCCTCCCCTGAACCAGCTCCTGACCGCCTCCACTATGCTACCAAAACTCGTTGCCCCTGCACCTTTAACCTTTGGTCCAGGCTCACCGTGCCTGGCCGAGAAGTATAACAGACCGACAGAGGTTGCATACTGAGGTTTTTGTACAGGTTTAATCTCGCCCCGGACGCGGCGCGGGGTTGCGGTCCGGGCGCGCATGCCGAGGATGTCCTCGGCGAGCTCGGTCATGCCGTCCAGGAGTGAGCCTCCGCCGGTGAGAATGGCGCCCCCCGGGAGGAGGTTGTGGACGTGGACGCTCTCGAGGGAGTTGCGGACGTACTCGAAGACCTCGCGGGCGCGGTACTCCAGGATCTGGCTCATAAAGTTGGCGTTGTAGTAGCGGTCGTCGAGCTTGACGGCGGCGACGGGGTCCACGGCGTAGGAGAGGACGGTGCCGTAGCGGCGTTTGAGCTTCTCGGCCTTGTGCTGGGGGATCTTGAGCCCGTAGGCGAGGTCGGCCGAGAAGCTCTCCCCGCCGATGGGGATGACGGCGGTGTGGGTGAGCGCGCCCTTGAGAAAGACCGCGATGTCCGTAGTGCCGCCGCCGACGTCGATGAGTACGACGCCGTTATCGCGGTCGGAGTCCAGCAGGCACGCCTCTGCCGAGGCCAGCGGCTCGAGCACGACGCGCGAGACGTTGACCCCGCAGTCCTCGACGACGTGGAGGAGGTTCTGGATACTGGAGACGGCCCCGCTCACGACGTGCGCCCGCATGGTGACCTTCCGAGCGGCGAGGCCGACGGGGTTCTTAACCCCCTCGGAGCCGTCGAGAACGTAGCCGCGTGGGATGACGTGCATCACCTGCTCGTCCTCGTGCAAGTCGAGTTCGCGCGCCTCCGCTTCCAGCTTCCGCACGAACCGGTCGGTGATAGTGAGGCTCTTGGAGCGGTTGAGAACGGTGACCTCGGTGTTGAAAGAGGAGATGTGGCTGCCGGCGATCCCGACGCTCACCGGGCCGCCTCGCACCCCGCAAGCCTCGATCGCGGCCGCCACCGATTCGCCCGCCGCCCGGCGGTCAACCACGACGCCCCTCTTGAGCCCGTGGCTCGGCGCCTCACCCATCGAGAGGACCTCGACCCACCCCCTGCGCGTATCCACCCGGCCGGCGAGGGCGACGATCTTGGTGGTCCCGACGTCGATGCCGTAGACGAGCGACTGGGCCACGACTCGCTCCTATCCGGCCGTCCCGGCGCCGTCCGCACCGCCGTTCGAAGGACCGCCAACCACAACCCTCTGCGGCGAGCGGAGGTCGAAGATGGGCGCATCCGGGTGCTCGCTCATCACCCCCTCCAGGGCCCGCGCCTGCCCGGCGCCTACCTCCCCGGAGAAGACGACGCGGCGGCCCTCGACGGTGGCCTCGATGCCGCCAGGCCCCGCCTCGTCTACCGAGTCCAGCCTGATGTCGTTGCCCTCCAGTACCCTCGCGAACTCCACGACCTCCCCCAGCAGATCCTCGCCCAGCTCCACCCTCTCGAGGTCCGCTCCTCCAGGCTCCGGGAGCCTGGTCCCGTCCGACGCCAGGATCACCCGCCGCTCGTTCACCTCGGCGTCCAATACCGCGCGGCGTTCCTCAACCTCTACCGTAACTATACCGGATTCCCAATTTTTGGTCACCTTTGCACCCTCTACCCAAGGATTAGACTCCACCTTCTTCTGAAGTGAGGCGGCGTTGAGGGTGAGCAGGCTCGCGCGCTCGGGGACGGCGTTCCAGGCCTCGGATTCGGGGAACATTCGAGCCCCGACGACCTGCACTCCGGTGACGGGGAGGGCCAGGTACGAGACGACGAAGACGACGACGGTGGTGAGGGCGGCAGCGGCCGCCGAGATGGCGAGGGCGCGGAGCAGGTTTCGGATGGTCGGCATCTCAGGCCCCCAGGATCTCCAGCAGTTCCTCGCCCGACCTCGAGATGTCTCCCGCGCCGAGGGTGAGGACGACGTCCCCCGGCTCGGAGATCTCGCGCAGCACCTTCGGTATCGCGTCTTGCCGGGGGATGTAGTACACCTCGGGGTGGCCGCCGGTGTCGCAGATCGCGTCCACTACCAGCTTCCCGTTCACCCCGGGCTGCGGCATCTCGCCAGCGCCGTAGACCTCGGTCACGAGGACCGCGTCGGCGGCGGCGAAAGCCTCGCCGAACTCGCGGTAGAGCTTGCGGGTGCGGGAGTAGCGGTGCGGCTGGAAGACGGCCACGACCCGGCCGCCGGGAGTCGCGGTCGCGCGGGCGGCCTCGAGGGTGGCGGAGAGCTCGGTGGGGTGGTGGGCGTAATCGTCGACTACCCTGACCTGCGCCCGCTGCCCCTTGAGCTGGAAGCGGCGGCGCACGCCTCCGAAGTCCTTCAGGGTACGGGCCGCGGTAAAGGCGTCGTGGCCGAGCCAGCGCGAGACCCCGGCCGCGGCGAGCGAGTTGAGCACGTTGTGCCACCCGAAGACGCCCAGCTCCACGGTCCCGCGTCTCTCCCCCTCCTCCCAGAGGACGTAGCTGTTAGGGCTGAGGATCTCGGCTCGAAGATCTCCGGCCGAGAGACCGTAGGTAGTGGCCGGGCACGGGGCTTCGGCGAGGAGCCGGGGGCAGGCGGGATCTTCGGCGCAGGTCACCAGGTGCCCGTCGGGCGGGAGGGCCGCCACGAAGGCGGAGAAGGTCTCCAGCACCTCGTCGAGCGAGGCGTAGAAGTCGGGGTGGTCGAACTCCACGTTAGTAACGATGGCGGCCTGGGGCCTGAGCCGGAGGAGCGAGCGGTCGCTCTCGTCGGCCTCCGCGACTACCAGGTCCGCGCGCCCGAAGGCCACGTTGCTCCCGATGTCGTTGAGCTCTCCGCCGACGAGCGCGGTAGGATTCTCGCCGAGCGCGCGCAGCGCGTGGGCCGTCATGCTGGTGGTCGTGGTCTTGCCGTGGGTCCCGGCCACGGCGATGCCGCGGCTGCCCTCCAGAATCCAGGCCAGCGCCTCGGCGCGCGGGATCACGGGTATGGACCTGCGCCGGGCCTCGAGGAGCTCGGGGTTGGTCTTCGGGATGGCGGTCGAGATGACTACCCGGTCAGCGTCCCCCACCTGCTCCGCGGCGTGCCCGATGTACACCGTCACGCCGGCCTCCCTGAGCCTCCTGGTGTAAGGGGATTCCTTGAGATCCGAGCCCGTCACGACGTCCCCCCTGCTGTTGAGGACCTCGGCTATCCCGCTCATACCCGCCCCACCGACGCCTATCATATGGATTCTCACGTCACTCGCTCCCTCTCTAGGGTCGCACGCAGCAACCTGTCGGCCACGTCGTTCGCCGCACCCGGGGTCGCCAGCGCGCGCATCCGCCCGGCGAGATCCTCCCGTCGCTGGTCGTCCTCGAGCAGGGCCTCCACCCGCCCACGCAGCGTCGCGGCGTCGACCTCCGAATCCAAGAGCAGCTCGCCCGCGCCCTTCTCGGTAAAGAACCGCGCGTTGTGCAGCTGGTGGTCGCCGGTGGCGTACGGGAAAGGCACCAGTATCGCGGCCCTCCCGACCGCCGCCGTGTCGAATAGCGAGCCCGCGCCGGCCCGGCTCACCACCACGTCCGCCGCCGCAAGGTAGCGCCAGATCTCGTCCACGTACTCCAGTATTACGTGGTCAGGGTTGTCGGTGCGGAGGCGCGGGTAATCGCGGCGGCCGGAGATCTGGACCACCGTGTACGGCGTCGAGCCGCGGAACGCCTCCGCCGCGGCCAGGTTCAGCCTGAGCGCCCCGCCGCTCCCGCCGAAGATCAAGACGACCGGCGGTTGGAGGTCCAGGGTTCGCAGGGCCTCCTCCCGCGAGGCGTCGAAGAGCTCCGCGCGGGTGGGCATCCCGACCCACGCGGCGTCCCCGAGGTGCTCCGCCGCCGCGGGGAACGTCACGAAGGTCCCTTTCGTGAAGCGGGAGGCCAGGCGGTTGGCGCGACCTGGCACCGAATTCTGCTCGTGCAGGAAGGTCGGGATGCCCAAAGTGCTGGCGGCTGCGACGGCCGGGGCGCTCGCGTAGCCGCCGACCCCGAGGACCGCCGCCGGTCGGAGCCTCCTCATCAGGGTCCGGCAACGGGCGAGGGCCTTCAGGAACAAGAGGCCAGCCCGCGCGCGGGCTATGGGGCCGCCCGAGAAGCCCGCGAGGGGCAGGGTGTGCAGGGGGTAGCCGGCGCGCGGGACGAGGTCCCTCTCGATGCCCGCCCGCGCGCCGACGAACTCCACCGCGGCCCCCCTCTTGCCCAAGCTATCCGCCACGCACAGCGCGGGGATCGCGTGCCCCCCCGTACCGCCGCCCGCGATCACCACGCGCGGCCTTGCGGCGGCGCGGCCTGGCCACTCTCGCTCGTTCACTGTCCTCCGATATCCGGTACAGGATGCCCACGGCGGCGAAGCACACCAGAAGGCTCGAACCCCCGTAGCTTATAAACGGCAACGTCATCCCGGTGAGCGGGAGGACGACCATGGCGGCCCCCATGTTGAAGATCGCCTGCACGGCGATCACCGTCGTGAGGCCCGCGGCCAGACAGCGGCCCAGCACCGTCGGCGCCCGCAGCGAGATCCTGAACCCCGCGAGCGTGATGAAGCCGAAGGCGGCGATCACCACCACCATCCCGAAGAGCCCGAGCTCCTCGCCGATGAGCGCGAAGATCATGTCCGTCCCCAGCTCCGGCACGGTAGTCCCCTGGCTCCCGGCCCCGGCCCCGGAGCCGAAGAAACCGCCCGCTTTGATGGCGACCATGGACTGCACCACCTGGTAGCCGGACCCGTCGGCCACTGCCCAGGGGTCGAGGAAGGTCATGAACCGCTCGCGCCGGTAGGGTGCGAGCAGCATGACCCCGACGAGGGCGACGAACGCCGCGACCGCAGAGAGGGCGAGGTCCCGCGTCCTGAGCTCCGAGGCCCAGAGCACCCCGGCGGCGCCCGCCAGCAGCACGACGGAGGTGCCGAAGTCCGGCTCCACGAGCACGAGCGCGAAGAGCGCCCCGACCGCCGCGATCGGCCTCAAGGGCAGGCCCGAGCCCGGAGGGCGGCGCGCCACCGCGCAGCTCAGAACCACGACGGCGGCCAGCTTCGCGAACTCCCCCGGCTGCAGGGTCACGGGACCGAGGTCCAGCCACCTGCGTGCCCCGCCTGCTTCGTGGCCGATCCCCGGGACCAACACCAACAACAGACCGGCGAGCACGGCGAGGTAGAGGCCAGGGGCGTACCGCCGCCAGGCGGTGTAGCGCACCCGGCTCGCCAGGAAGAAGGCCACGACCCCGAGCACCACGTGTCCGCCGCGCAACAACAGGTAATGCGACCCGTACTCCCTGTAGGTGGCCGAGTACACCATTACGAGCCCCAGGAGCGAGAGGCCTAAAGAGACGAGGAACAGGTTGGCGCGCAGGCCCGTCACCGCCTGGCCCTGCTCTCGGCGAGCTCTCCTACCAGCCGGGCGAACTCTTCCCCCCGCTCGGCGTACCCCGCGAACTGGTCGAAGCTGGCGCAACCGGGCGAGAGAAGGACCACGTCCCCCTCCCTGGCGAGCGAGGCGGCCTCCGCGACGGCCTCCCTCAGATCCGTGACCAGCCGGCACGCCTCGCCGCAACCCGCGGTCCGCAGGTAGTCGAAGATGCCGGGGCCCGCCTCGCCCTGGCACACGAGCGCCCGGCAACGCTCGAGGTGCGGGAGCACCTCCGCGAAGTCCGTCTCCTTCTCGGAGCCGCCGAGGATGAGCACTACCGGCTCCTCGAAGCTTCTCAGCGCGGCGGCGACCGCCGCGGGGTTGGTAGCCTTGGAGTCGTCCACGTACAGGACGCCCGCGCGCTCGGCGATTACCTCCAGACGGTGCGGCTTGAGGCGGTAGCCGAGGATCCCGGCCCGGATGCTCTCGAACGAAACCCCCAGCCGCTCCGCGGCCGCACCGGCGAAGAGGGCGTTCTCGAGGTTGTGCGCGCCGGCGAAGCGCAGCTCCGCCTCGGCGGCTATCTCCCGGCCCCGCAGAGAGAGCCGTCCGCCGCGCACCGCGGTGTCTTCGTCGCCCACGACGAGCACCTCCGCGGCGAGGCCGTCCGCCGCTCCGAGCCCCACGGGGTCACGGGCGCTCACGAGGGCGAGGTCTTCCGGTCCCTGCCCCTCGAAGACGCGCAGCTTGTCGCGCGCGTACTCCTCGAAGGAGGCGTGCCAGTTCAGGTGGTCCGGCCGCGCGTTCAGGAGCGCCGCCACCTCGAAGCCCGGCTCCTCCAGGTAGTGGAGCTGAAAGGAGGAGACCTCCAGCAGGAGCAGGCCGGCCTCGCGGACCTCGTCCAGGCACCCGGTCAGGGCGCGCCACGAGTTCCCGGCCACGGCGTGCGGCACCCCGTCGAGCATCCGGCGCAGCATGTCCACGACCGTCGTCTTTCCGTTGGTCCCGGTGACCGCCGCCACCCTGACCCCGGATCCCCCGAGCATCTCGAGGCCCAGACCGACCTCGGAGACGACGGGTATCCCCCGCTCTTCGGCGGCCCGCAGCACGGGGTCGCCGGGCCGGATGCCGGGACTGACGACTATCCGATCCGCGCCGTTCAACACCTCGGGTCCCGCGCCGAGCACACCCTCGACGCCGAGTTCTCTCCGCGTTCTTTGCAGGCGCTCGTCGTCGCCGGCGTCCGCCACGCGGACCGCTTCGTCGTTTCGCAGGACGGCCCGCGTCGCCGAGATCCCGGATTCCCCGAGCCCGTACACCAGGGTAACCATGGGATCACCCCGCCGACTGGTAGAGGAAGTAGTAGTAGAGGAAGAACCCGCAGGCTGCGAAGGCGGCCTGGGCGATCCAGAACCGGACCACTACCTTGTTCTCCTGCCAGCCCACCATCTCGAAGTGGTGGTGGATCGGGGCCATCTTGAAGACCCGCCGCTTGCGCCCGGTGAGCCTGAAGACCGCGTACTGCACGATGACCGAGAGCGCCTCGACGACGAAGAGCCCCCCCACTACCGGCAGGAGTAGCTCCGTCTTGGTGAGCACGGCCGCCGCTGCGAGGACCCCGCCGATGGCGAGCGACCCCGTGTCGCCCATAAACACCTCCGCCGGGTGGGCGTTGTACCACAGAAACCCGACGATGGCCCCGACCATCGCCCCGCAGATGATCGCGACGTCGTACTGGCGCTCGAGGAAGGCTATGGCCGTGTAGACCACGAGTGCGATCGCCCCGGCCCCGGCCGCCAGCCCGTCGAGCCCGTCCGTCAGGTTCACGGCGTTGGTGGTGCCCACGATCACGAGCAGCAAGAAGAGGCTGAACAGCGCGATCCCGACCACACCCGGCCCCAGGACCAGGTTGCTATCGAAGCCGGGGACGACGACGGTCTGCGTGACGCCCACGTAGCGCAGCGCCAGGACGTCGGCCAGCACGACGGCGAGGGTGAGGAGCAGAAACTTGTAGCGCACGCTCAAGCCCTCGCTCCCTTTCTTGGAGATCTTCTGCCAGTCGTCGTAGAGCCCTATCCCCGCCACGGCCGAGACGATGAGCAGCGTCGCCAGCGTCGCCACGTTGAGCCGCGCCACCACCACAAGCGCCGCCATGAGGCCAAGCAGCATCACGACACCGCCCATCGTCGGCGTGCCGGCCTTGATCAGGTGCGTCTCGGGCCCATCCTCCCGGACGAACTGTCCGAACTTGCGCGTCTGCAGGAACTCGATGAACGTCGCCCCGAGTATCACCGTAACCAGGAACGCTATGGCAGCCGCCAGCACGACGCTAAACAAGGGTCAGGCTCTCCTTCAGCTTTCTTGTCAAAGCGTCCAGGCCCACACCCCTCGAACCTTTGACCACAACGTAATCCCCTGGCCTCAACCTCTCCTCGAGCTCGCCGGACGCCGCCTCGGCGTCGGGGTAAAACAGCGTCTCGCCGGCGAAGGCCTCCGCGTACCAGCGGGCCTCGTCGCCGACGCACACCAGCAGATCGACGCCCGCCTCCTCGGCCAGCCTCCCTGCCTCCTGGTGGTAGGCGCGGGCCGAGGCGCCGAGCTCGAACATGCCGCCGAGGACGGCTACGAGCCGTCGTCCCTGGCGGGATGCTTGATCCGCTCCGTAACGCAGCACGGCGGCTACGGCCGCGGGGGATGCGTTGTAGGAGTCGTCGTAGACCACGATGTCGTCGCGCAGCCTGTACACCTCCCCCCGCAAACCCGTGCGTCGCAACCGCGAGACGCCCCTGGCGCACTCTTCGAGGTCGAGGCCCAGCGCAAGCGCGCCTCCGAGCGCCGCGAGCAACGGTGCCACGAGGTGAGTCCCGAACACCGGGGAGCGAACCTCGGCCGACCTGTCCCCCAGCCGTGCCACGAAGCGGAGACCCTCCTCGCGCTCCTCGACGCCCGTGGCGGTCAGGTCGGCATCCGCGCCCTCCGGGCCGAAGGTGATGCGCTGGCGGAGGCTACGGCCCGAGCCGGTGGCCGCCTCCGGGGCCGCGACCGGCGACACCAGGGCGCCGTCCCCGGGGAGGGAGAGCGCCAGCTCGCCCTTCGCGGCGGCTAAAGCCTCGAGGCTGCCGAAAGAGTCGAGGTGGACCGGCGATATCGCGGTCAGGACGCCGACCCGCGGCGGAGCTATACCGCACAGGTGCCTTATGTCGCCAGGGTGGGTCGCCCCCATCTCGAGCACCAGGATCTCGGTGCGCGGGTCGGCTGCCAGCACCGTGAGTGGGAGCCCGATCTCGTTGTTGAAGTTGCCCGCGGTCGCCGAGACCCGCTTGCCCGCATAGCGGAGCACGGTGGCGAGGGCGTCCTTCGCAGTGGTCTTGCCCACGGTGCCCGTGATGCCGACGACCAGCGGGGCGGGGGCGTCGTCGCGCACGAGCGTCCACCGGGCGAGCCGCTGCATGGCGTCCAGAGGGTCTTCGACGACGAGGGTAGGCACGTCGAGCGGGCGGGTGGTGACCGCCGCGACAGCCCCGCGCAGGTAGGCCTCGGGCGCGAAGTCGGCCCCGTCCCTCTCGCCACGCAGGGCGAAGAAGAGATCACCCTCCCTCACCACCCTCGAGTCCGCCGCCACCCCCCGCACGAGCGTTCGCCCGTCGCCGGCGCTGAGTTCGGTCCCGAGGGCGCGCGCCACCTCCGCCAGGGTGGCGGATCTCACGGGCTCGTCTCCCGCGGCCCCGAGCGATCCGGGGGCACGTTGAAGTAGCCCAGCGCGAAGGACATCACCTTCCGGAAAGCCGGGGCCGCGGCGAGCTCTCCCCAGTAGGTGCGCTCGGGATCGTCCACGGCGATGAGCGTGACGTACTCGGGGTCGGTGGCGGGGGCGAAGCCCACGAAGGAGGCCACGTACCTGTCGCCGTAGGTCCCAGTCTCGGGGTCGACTATCTGGGAGGTCCCCGTCTTGCCGGCCACGGTGTAACCGGGGATCTGGGCGAGGTGGCCCGACCCTTCCTCGACGACGTCTTGCAACATCCCGCGTACTATAGCCGAGGTCTCCTCGCTTATCACCCTGGTCCCAAGAGCCTTCGGGCTCACCCCTTCCGCCACGTGCGGCGTGACCCTGCGCCCCCCGTTGGCAATGGTGGCGTAGCCCGTGGCGAGCTGCAACGGGGTTACGGTGAGACCCTGTCCCATGGGTACGTTCCCGATGGTGGAGCCGCTCCAGTCCTCGTAGGCCGGCACGATGCCAGGGTCCTCACCCCACACGTCTACCCCGGTCTTCGCCCCGAACCCGAAAGCGCGGATGTGCTCCTCGAGCTTAGCCCCGCCGAGCGACTGGCCGATCTGGATCGCACCCACGTTGCTCGACTCTTTCAGGACTTCCCCTGTCGTCATGATCTTGGTCTCGTGCGGGCGGGAGTCGTGTATCACCCGATCAGCGACCGCTATGCGGTCGGGCACCACGAAAGTGGTGTCCTCCGCGACCGCCCCCTCCTCGAGAGCGGAGGCTACGGTGATGGCCTTGAAGGTGGACCCGGGCTCGTAGGGGTCGGTCAGGACCCGGTTCCGCTGGTCCTCGAGGGGCGCTGCGTCGACGCGGTTGTTGTCGTAGCCGGGCGTGTTCGCGAGCGCCACGATCGCGCCGTCATCGACCCGCATGACCAGGCCCACGGCGCCCCTGGCGTCGTTCTTTCTGACCGCAAACTCCAGCGCCTCCTCCAGCTCTCGCTGCACCGCGGTGTCCACGGTCAAGGTGACGTCTTGGCCTTTATCGAGGGTCTCGTCGTAGCTGGCCTCGACCCCCCCGAAGGCCTCGCCGTAGGCCCCGAGGTGTCCCATCAGCTGGCTGGCGAGCGCTCCCTCCGGATAGACCCTGACGGCATCCGGTATTATGGATATACCCTCGATCTCGAGGGCCATGATCTCCCGGGCCGCCTCTGGGCCTACGCCCGAGGCGACGACGCTGTAGCCGCCGAGGCCCCCGTCGGCGCCGCGCTCGGTCAGGGACGCTTCTATGTCGCCAGCCTCCAGCCCCTTCTCGGGGCCCAGCACGACCTCGAGGCTGCGCGCGGCTCCTTCCGGGTCCTCGATCTGGTACGGGGTAGCGACTACCCGCGCGGCCTGAAGGCTCGTCGCAAGCTCGCGGCCGTCCGCGCTGACCACGGTCCCGCGCGTCTCTCCCGTGACGGGCGTCGCGGGCCATCCGTGCTCTTGCTCCGAAGCGAACGCCTGGTAGCGTTCGTCGTCGGCGACGATCATCTGCACAGCTCGGCCGCCCAGCAGCAGGCTGATCACCGCGAACGCCACCACCACCATGCGCAGCCGTCCGCGGCCGGTCGTCCATGCGGTGTTACCGGTCGACGAGCCTCGGGTTGTCGCGCCCCCGGCGCGACGCCGGGTCCTACGGCGAGCATCGTGCAGGGGTACGACGTGGCCGCCGGACCTCTGACGGCCGCCGGTGCGAGGGGTATTTCGGGTGCCGCGGCGGGCCGCGCCGCTCCGGGTGGTCTCCCGGCCGGCGCTACTGCGGCTTCCCCCCTTTCTTCTCTCCCCCATCGCGTGCTCCATCCTCCCTGTCAAAGTCGTAAGCCTCGAGATCCTCACCGCCCGGATCTCGCATCCCCAGCTTCTCGGTGGCTAAGGGTCTTACCCTGTCCGCCCTCGAGAGCTCGGCGACCCGGACCTCAAGCCTCTCTCCTTCGGCCTGGGTCTGGGCGAGTCGCTCTTCGAGAGACGCGACCCTCCAGGTAAGGCCGGCGGAGACCGTGTGCAGGTAGACGCTCCCCAGCATCAACAGCACCGGCACCACGACGACCACCGCGAACCTGCGACGGCGTCCGGCGGCCTTCCGCCGCGCAGCGCCTCCGCCGGGTCTCCCTCTCTGAACGGGAGGGGCGACGGGCCCCGTCGGCAGCGGGGCCCGGTACCGGCGCTGCGGGGCGGCCATCAGGAAACATCCCCTGTACCCTCTAGGGGCGCACCCTCCGGCGGTTCGGAGGTCCTGATCGCCACCCTGAGCCGGGCGGAGGCGCTGCGCGGGTTCTCCTCGACCTCGGCCTCCGACGGCCGCCGGACGCCGCCCCGGCGCAAGACGGGCTTCGCGCCGCAAACGCAGACCGGGAGATCCGGCGGACAGACGCAGCGCCCCTCCCGCTCCGAGATAAAGCGCTTGACGATCCTGTCTTCGCCCGACTGGAACGTGATGGTGACCAGCCGCCCCCCCGGCACGAGAAGGCGCTCCGTCGCCTCCAGGGCCCGCTCGAGACCCCGAAGCTCGTCATTGACGTGAACGCGGACGGCCTGGAATACCCTCTTGGCCGGGTTGCCGCCCCTCTCCGCCCAGCCGACCGCCGCCCGCACGGCGTCGTAGAGGTCGGTGGTTCTCTCCAGGGGCCTCCGGCGTGCGACCTCCCGCGCCACCCGCCGCGCCTGCGCCCGGGGCACGTCCCCGTACCTCGTGAGTACCCGCACGAGCTCCTCGACCTCTACCGTGTTCAGGAACTCGGCGGCCGAGATACCGGAGCGCGGATCCATCCGCATGTCCAGCGGCCCCTCCCTGGTGTAGCTGAAACCGCGCTCCGGCTCGTCTATCTGGAAGCTGGAGAGCCCGAGATCGAAGAGAACGGCGTCCGCCCTCTCGTCCTCCCGAACCATCCCCCACAGGACCTCGTCGAACGCCCCGGCCGCAAACTCGAAGCGCCGGTCTCCCCAGAGTACCGACGCCCGCTCGACCACCTCAGGGTCCCGGTCGATGCCGATGACCCTGCCGTCGGGGCCCAGTTTCTCGAGTATCCGTCTCGCGTGGCCCCCGCCCCCGAAGGTGGCGTCAACGACCGTCTCCCCATCCTTGGGATCGAGCGCGGCCACAGCCTCCTCCAGCATCACGGGTCGGTGCTCGGCCGTCATCACCCTCCGAGATCCCTCCCTGCAAACTCCTCGACGATCTCCGCGAAGGACTCGTCCGCGTCCGCCACGTAGCGATCCCACTCCTCGGTGGCCCAGATCTCCAGTCGGTCGTCCACCCCGGTTATGGTGACGTCCCGCTGCAGGTTCGCGTACCGGGCGAGCTTCGTGGGTATCAAGACCCGCCCCTGCCGGTCCAGGGTCGCCTCGAAGGCCATGGAGAAGAACATCCGCGAGAGCTGGCGCCCCCTGGCCGATAGGTCCGCGTTTGCCTTGATGTTCGCCTTGAACGTAGCCCACTCCTCGGGCGGGAACGCGAACAGGCAACGGTCTATCCCCTTGGTGACCACGATCCCACCCTCGAAGTAGGGACGGAGCCGGGAGGGAAGAGTCAAACGCCCTTTCTCGTCCAGCGTGTGCTCGTACTCGCCTAGAAGGGCCAGAGCCTCGTCCTCCCACTCCGCTCCACTTTGACCCACAACTGAGGAAATTCTTGCATATGGAGCAAAAATGCGCAATTCGAGCCGGGTGAAGGGTCGATTTGTCCCATTTTGGTCCTTTTGGCCCTCCCCCCTAGGGATAACGACCCCCTTTCAGAAACTACGGGGTCGATGGGCGAGGCGGGATCCGGGCGCTAGCGTTGCGAGATCGGCGCATCGATATGTTGTGTGGTGTGATAGCGTGGCCCAACATGTTGGGGGGTTCGGAAATCGGTGTTGGTCTTGCGAGTGAGACGCGGGAGCAGGTCGAGGATCGCAGGAAGTGAGGTGGGCCCACCAGGACTCGAACCTGGGACCGTCCGATTATGAGTCGGATGCTCTAACCAACTGAGCTATGGGCCCTCTGGGCGACGCCCGGGGCTCCCCTGGCTGGACTCGAACCAGCAACCCTTCGGTTAACAGCCGAA